>JBGCFA010000187.1:0-3441 GCA_045106675.1 Bacteroidia bacterium | reverse complement strand
GAAGTGTTTGGGCAAAATGGATGAGGTAAGCCAAAGTGGTCGTACCGTCCTTTTTGTCAGCCACAATATGGAGGCTGTCAAAAGACTCTGTACCAAAGGGGTACTATTGGTCAAAGGCCAGTGCAAGAGTATTGGCCCAATCGAGGACGTAATTGAAGATTATCTCGAACAGTATAGCCCTGATGCAGAGAGTGCCACTGTCAGCATAGAGCGCGACAAGATATTTAATCTTTGGACTGAAAAGATCACGATCCTAGCTGATGAAAAACCAAGTGCCGAAGTCAAAATGGGAGAATCAATTGCTTTTGACGTACAGTTTGCAAGCGATGCCCCCGTCAAAGATGTTGTGATCGGTTTTGTCGTTAGTTCCCTGAAAGGGGAAAAAATCCTCAACGCCAATAACGTATACCAACCCTATAGCCCCTATACAGAGGAGGTAAGCTCAGGCGTGATTCGCTGTCAACTTGGACAAGCTCCTTTGATGCCTGGTCGTTATCAGGTTTCTTTTTGGGTAGGCAATTCCATTGAACACATCCAACGCTTAGAAGAAATCCTCACTTTTGAGGTATTTGAGCAAGATATTTGGGGCAAAGGCAAATTGCCGCCTCGTAACGCCTCCACACTTTGGTGGAATACTGATTTTGAGTTTTTATCTCCAATCCTTTCTTAGCATGATACAGCAAATTAACACCTACTTATCAGAGCGAAAGACTCGAAAATATTGTTCAGCTCTCCATCAAAAATATAGAGAATACACGATGATTTCGCAGCATCGATATATCTATAATTTGCAGCTCGCACAGTCCTATGAAAAAATAGAAGGGGCAATCGTGGAGTGTGGGACTTGGCGAGGAGGCATGATCGCCGGCATTGCCGAACGCTTGGGTCCAAAGCGAGGCTATTATCTTTATGATAGTTTTGAGGGCTTACCTCCCGCAACAGAAATTGACGGCAAAGATGCTATCGCATGGCAATCTGATACAGAAGCCAACAATTACTACGACAATTGTAAAGCCGAGGAATCTTTTGCTCATGAAGCCATGAAACTGAGTGGTGCTACGAATGTCAAGATTACAAAAGGCTGGTTTTCAGACACTCTTCCCCACTATGATGGACCGGAGATTGCCATTCTACGCCTCGATGGTGATTGGTATGAATCAACTATGCAATGTTTAGAAAACCTATATCCGGCAGTCAAAGAAGGAGGAATCGTCATCTTAGATGATTACCACTATTGGGATGGGTTTTCTAAAGCAGTACACGAATACCTAACGAGGATTGAGTCCTCTTCTCGAGTTTATCAATTTCATGATTCGCGCCTTGCTTACATCATTAAGCAAGAGCAAAAAGCGCAAAACCAAAAGTAATATCACCATGGGCTTAGATACCAATGGCATTAAGTTTTTGCTAGATGCGAAAAAGGAAGGAGTATCCTTTGAAAAATCAGCCATGGTTGGCAGACAGTTTTTGTATCTCGACGCCAAGGAACTACAAGAGTGTTTTCAAGCTTTTGGACACCAACTATCGCTCGAAGGAGCAAAAGAGATATTAAGTTCCCATAAGGGATACGCAGAAAAAGTCTTTACCAATCTAGGGGCAGATTATATTCATAGCTACGATGCCTCCGATTATGAGTCAGCCACCTATATCCATGACTTCAATGCTCCCATTCCGGCAGAGCATAAAAACAAATATAGCTTAGTACTAGATGGCGGTACCTTAGAGCATATATTTCATTTTCCCAATGCAATTCAAAATTGTATGGAGATGTTAGAGGTAGGCGGACATTTCCTGAGTATTACCCCCGCCAACAACCTCTTTGGACATGGATTCTATCAATTTAGTCCAGAACTATTTTACCGTATTTTTTCTCCTCAAAATGGTTTCGAAGTAGAGGAAATCATCACTTTTGTCAATGAGCCAGATTCAACTTGGTACAAAGTAAAAGACCCTCAAGTAGTAAAAAAGCGAGTAAAGCTCATCAACAATAGAGAAACCTATCTATTGGTACGAGCAAAAAAGACTAAAGCAGTTTCTCTTTTAACTCAGCCGCCCCAACAAAGCGATTATGTCATCAATTATTGGGATAGCGGAACTCAACGAGAAAAGCAAAATCCTTCCCTATTGAAAAGACTAGCTTCGATTTTACCGAGTCCAATAGAGACGGCTCTTTCGGGCCTATATCAAAGCTTAATCAAGAAGGATAGAATCAAACAACAATTAGGCTCTGTGAACCCCTTATATTTTGAAAAAAAATCCCTAAAATCATGAAAGCTGTCTCTCCACTCACTCAAACCAGTGATATCGAATCCATCAACAAGATTCCGGTCACTACCCTAGTCAAAAAGTATAGAGACAACTATGAAATAGACGCTAGTCCTTTTTTCAATGGTCTCGACGCGGTAGAAGTTTACGAATGCAAGAAGACTGGCTATCAATTTTTCTACCCTTTTAACCTCGACGGTGATGGACCATTTTACGAACAACTAGAACGTTTTGATTGGTACTATCTGCCTTGGAAGTGGGAACACCAACAGACTTTAGCCCTATTAGAAACTGGACAATCTGTACTAGAGGTAGGCTGTGGACCGGCCAAGTTTATAGAAAAATTACAAGCAGAAGGTTTTCAAGCAGTAGGACTAGAACTCAACGAACATTGTGTCAACCAAGCTAAAGCCAAAGGCATGGATGTGCGTCATGAACTAGTCCAAGATCACGCCAAAAACTCCCCTGCTCAATACGATCTAGTCTGTAGCTTTCAAGTACTCGAACATATTGCTGATGTCAGCTCCTATATTCAAGGCTGTCTCGATTGTCTCAAGCCTGGTGGGAAACTCGTTGTGGCCGTACCAAACAACGATGCCTTCATCAAAGAGGCTCAATGGAACGTACTCAATATGCCTCCACACCACATGGGCCTTTGGAAAGAAGATAGTTTACGAAATCTCCAGAGCTGCTTCTCCATGGAGACCAAAGAAATCAGATTTGAGCCATTAGAACCGAGACATTTCCATTGGTATAGAAAGGTCCAAGAAGGTAAGTATCTACCAAAAGAAAATTCTGTATTATACAAGATTTATCATAAAATGGGCTTGTATAGAATCATCGATAAGTGGATTCAATTACGGCATCAACAAATCCATGGCCACTCGATCATGGCGATTTATCAAAAGTTAGCTTAGCCTGAGAAGAAAAAATCATGAACGTCTCACTATCTCTTCATTCCCTTTGGCTTTTCTTGTTAATGGCAGGAACTAGCGCCGCCCTTTTCGGTCAACCTATAGTTAACCTAGGACCTGACCGTGTAGAATGTGCCCAATTCACCCTTGATGCTGGCAATCCCGGCGCGAGCTATCTTTGGAGCGACAATACGACTCAACAGACTTTGCTTGCTAGCACAAGCGGTTATTTTTGGGTAGATGTCACCGATGTTAGTGGTAC
>JBGCFA010000186.1:0-7587 GCA_045106675.1 Bacteroidia bacterium | reverse complement strand
CTTTTTGTTGGTAACGCTGAGTACCAGGTAGATTGGTCGCTGGATCATACTCGAAAATCTGAGCGATCATCCCTTCAGTAGGCGTACAGTTATTCAAACTAGAAAGGAAAAACTCAACCGCAGTAATCGTAACAGGGTAAGCAAATGGGTCAAAGTAGATACCTGCGCCACTGTCATCATTATTACTAGACCAGTTGACCAAACCGAGGTTGGTTTCATTAGGAGAAAGCAACTTTACGAAATTACTACTAACAAAATCCAAGTTTGCTTCAGTACCAGTAGTATCGACTGCTACCAATTCCGCAGAACGGGCATTATTCGTACCATTGATATCACCTAGCGTAGTCGGATTGGTGATCAATATAGAGTAAGTATATGGTCCCGGAGTTGGAGGATTAAATTGTAGATCGTACTGTACTTCAGCCGCCATACCCTGGTCCAAGCCGCCAAAAATAGTATCAAAAGCGATATAGAGTTGGTTGTTTAGCGTATCAGTGATCTGAGCAAGGGTATAAATATCACCGCTTACATCCGTATTACCAGCGTTGGAAACCAAACCACGCAACGGATAATTGTTAGTGGCTCCACCCTGTGGCCATGGGATAAAGAATCCAGCACGGTCTTGATTTTGTACTGAACTCACATCTAAATCGGTGATTGCCAATAGAGGCGTTACCGGAGGAGAAAAAGTAATTCTAGAGTTAGGTCCTGGCTTACTAGCAGCACTCATCGGCAAACTTGGCGCCAACATACCCACTGTACCAGAGATGTTTTCAATACCCGCAACAAATGGATAATCGGCATCGTCATAACCAGATGACCAATTACCTACCATGCTTTGATACTGGAAAGTAACGGTAGAATCAGATGCATCTAAGATTACCTGAAAAGTATTCGAACCAGACCATTGGTTAGGATCGATGGTAGCGTCAACCCAGTAAGGAACAGCAGAGTAAGTCACTACAAAGCGATTGTTAGTAGCATCAGAGTAATAATAAACTTCACCAGGATTGCCAAGACCAGAAAAAGAAAGGTCAGACATATAAGGTGCAATCACATCATTAGGTGATGAATTGGTAGGAGTCGGAGGGAAACCTGTAGCAGAAGAAGAGATATTGACACAGTTTCCATCATTAAGGCTCAAAAAACCATTTGAACCGATGCAAAGCTCAGTTTTTCCAGTCCAGTAGAACTGAAACTGTATTCCCATAGGGATCTTACCGATCACATTATCATCTCCAAGACCATTGACTTTGGTTCCGAGGTTGTTGGTAATAATTTCCACCCAATCAAATGCAGGTCCGGCAGGATCAGAGTCAGTTTTCCAGGTGTAACCGTAAGAATCAGGACCTGGACTAGTAGTCGGCCAAGGGAGCTGAGCCCATATCTGGCTAGTCATAAGCCCCATTAGAAGAAGTAGAGTAAGTTTTTTCATATGTAAAAACGTGTTATAAGGTTAAGGCGAATCAAGCCGCTAAAATAATAAAATCTTCTGCACTTATTATCATTGAGGTGTTAGCACCGATGTACATCTTAAAGTATCTGAGGTGGTAGTGATGATCTGATAACTAAGCCCAATCAATCCATCAGATTCTAATGAACCCCCACCGTTCACTACTCCATAAGCCATATATTGGGGTTCCATATCCAAAATGTTAGCTCCCAACAGTTCTGCCACAAGCTTAGTCGCAATACCACTTTGATTATGAAAGTTTTCTAGCGCAAGGGTACGAGGATTGGGACCTTCTACTATTGAAAGATTAAAACTCACTTGGGCACCATCACAATCTTCGGCGCAGCTATAAGCACCCAAAAATTTATCCTCCCAAGCAAATTCACATTTTTCACCCTCAAAGCCTGACTTACAGATACAACGCGCTTCGCTAGTATTGATAGCCAAACAAGAATCGGTGCGAGCAGGATCACAATCCTTATTGACACAGGGATCAAGGACAATACCACAATCAGGGCCAATAAACCCCTCGGGACAATCACAATTCCCATCTAGACAAATCCCGTCGTTGAGGCACTCGACCCCAACACATGAATCTTTGGCACATGCTCCCAATAGGAGACAAAGAAGGCCAAGAGCTAATATTTTTTTCATTTGCACTACCTATTTACTCCCTTAACGCAAAATTCCCTATCGGAAGTGGGGTGGATATTAGAATTGCCATTCATGCAGCAAAACTAAGCATTGAGTGGGCGAAGGTAGACATTTGGGAGAGAAATCATCACAGAGAGCAAGGGATTGACTACTTTTATGTTATTACCACTTGCGGAACTACTTGTATTATGACTATAGGCAACGATATTCTCATTCTAGCGCTGGCCCGTGGCGATGATGATTACGGCTCTACTGCTTGGTCTCTGGCTCAAGCCATTGCTGAAAACCGTCGTGTGTTTTATATCGAACCTCCTTATTCTTGGAGAGAGGTAACGACCAAAGCAGCGAACCCTCGCCTGCAAGCGCGTCGTAAAGCAAGAAGCAAGCGTAATTCTATCCTCAAACCCATTGAAGATCAAGTAGAAAATCTACATGTCCTGGTACCGCCAGTAATGCTTCCGATCAATTTTTTGCCGCCAGGTAAATTATATGATCGTCTCTTAGCATATAATCGCGAGATCTTTGATCAATGGCTAGCGGAGCAAATCGAATATCCCCCGATCGCGCCTGAACTACCCCTCAATATCTTTAATCCATATTTCAATCCTCCTTTAGAAGATGTTAAGAAGGTCTATTACTGTATTGACCGTATGGAAGAAGCTGGCTATCTGCAAAAACATGGACCAGCCCTCGAACAGCAAATTATGCGGGAGTCGGACTTAGTCCTCAACACTTCCAAAATCCTACTCGATCATAGCCAATTGTCTGGTGCGAGAAGAACGGACTTACTTCGCAATGCAGCAGACTACCCTCTTTTTGCCAAAGCGGTTTCTATTCCGGCACCGATGCCTTTACCTATGCGAGACCTAGAGGCTCCCGTCAATCTAGTCTATATTGGCTCCATAGAAGATCGGATTGACGTAGAACTGATCCAACAGATCGTACACCAACGTCCCAATTGGCAGTGGTGGTGGATCGGACCGATCAAAGCAGAAGCAGTAGCCCCTCTTATGGAACTGCCGCAATGTAGTTTTCTGGGCAGCCTCCCTCAACGGGAACTCGGAACTTGGCTTCGCTATGCTGATTGTGGTGTAATCCCTTTCCGTTGCAACGCCTTTACCCAAGCTATCTATCCACTTAAGGTACACGAATACCTTGCTAGTGGTAATGGGGTCGTGAGTACTCCCTTTTCTAAAGATATGCTCCAGCTTCATCCACATACCCTTACTGCACAAACTGCCGATGAATGGGTGCTATCGATCGAAAAACTCTTACCTCAAAACAAAAAAGAACAACGGAGAATTCGCTCGGCTTTCGCCAGTCAACATAGTTGGACTAGCCGCGCTGCGGAACTATTTGTCCTCCTCTCTGAGCTGACACCACAAGCCAACCCCCAACCGTTAGAAAAGCTCCTCACTGCCTAAAAAGGGCTATTTTCCATGTAAGGTTTTCCCTAAAAAGTGAAAGTTTTCTCACCTTATAAAAGGCGCTCGAACGGTTCCCCCACCTATTCAATCCCAAACGCGAATTATCTGAGCCGGTAAAGCTTAAGATTTCACCGTTTGAACAATCATTTCCATTTTCGATTAATTTATGCGTATATTTAAATAAACGTTCAACCTATTGTAAGAAAGGATTCACTTTTGCAATACACCAAACTATTTATGAATCCATTATTGCCCCGTCCTCGAAAACCTGTGCTCTCTAGATTCGAGCGACTACAAGAATTCATCGTACTAGGCATCTGTCTGTTAGCCTGCTTAGGGATCTTCATTAAAATTGTTTTTCTCTAGACTATTACCGTCCCATGACAGCTAAGCCGCAAAAAATAACGGCTAACGCAAAAATCCGCGTTAGCCGTATTTTTTATCCCTAATATTGAAACAACCAAATAAGCTCATGAATCCCCTTATCCCCAAAACACGCAAACCAGTGCTCTCACGCACTGAGCGCATTCAAGAACTAGCCCTTCTTACTACCTGCATCATAGGCTGTATTATCTTTTTTGTCCAAGTCGTCTTGTTCTAGCGACGTATGCAGCATTTCCTCTTCAAAGTCGGCAAGCGTAGATATAGTAGCCCTCGGGCCCACAGCCTACGCAAATGGATCAAAAACCAACTTGTCCTAGACAAATTGGAAACACCCAGCGGTTATCTATTCATGGGAGTGATTGCTTTGGCACTCTCCTATTGGGTAGTCAGTACCGATACTCGGAACGCTTGGCTGATTCTCCTCAATATGATTCTCTTGCCAGCCATGCTTGGGGCGATGCTCAATGCTAGATTTGGGATCTACGTACTTACCATAGGCGCCTTTGCAGTCGCGTCCTTTGAACGATTTGTACCCAGTCTCCCCCTTGACAGCTATTTGGATGCCACCATCTTGCTCATGCTGTTTGGGATACTCGTCAAACAAACCCGCGAACGGGATTGGCGCTTTCTCCGTAATGGTCTCAGCGCCATGATTGTCATATTCCTGATTTACCAAGCTTTACAACTCTGGAATCCTTTAGCTCCTAATGGCATGGCATGGATACAAGCCAGTCGAGAAAGTGGGTTGGTACTGCTATTGTTTTTCGCCGCCCTATTTACTTGGCGTAAAGCAGACGATATTCGATTCTTTACCTTCCTATGGATCGCCTTAGTAGGGATTTGTAGCATTTATGGATTTGTACAAGCCGTAGGAGACCTGCCTCAATACGAATTAGATTGGTTATTAGAACATAGAGAACGATTTCAAGACTTTTATACTTGGGGAGGCCCAAGAGTATTTTCGATATTCTTTGATCCCTCGACCTTCGGGATCCTTTTAGCCGCCACCATATTGCTTTCTATCGGTGCTTTAGCTGACACTAGACTCAAAAACTGGCACAAAGGCCTGATAGCAGTAGCCATACTTGTCATGCTCGTAGCAATGATCTTGAGTCATACCCGCACTGCTTTCGTCATCCTACCCGCTGGCTTTATCTTTTTTGCCATCCTAAGTATGGACAAACGCTTGATGATCGGCGCCGGAGCAATGACCGTACTTTTGGTCGCGTTTATTATCATCCCGATTCAAAACCCAAGCCTTCGAAGCTTTCAAAAAGCCTTTCATCCAGAAGAATCCATCACCTACCAAATCCAGATGGAAAACCTCAGTTACCTACAATCCTATATCCAAAAACATGCGATGGGATCAGGCCTCGGTACTACTGGAGAGATCGGAGAAAAATATGCACCACACAGTAGGTTTTCTGCCTTCTTAACTCGCTCTGGCTATATCCAGACTGCAGTCGAAACCGGATGGGTAGGCTTAGCTTTATATCTGCTCATGATTCTTAGCGCCCTATTGATAGGCGTTAGGACTTATTTCCGTCTCCCTGCGGGGAACGCCAAAACCTATAGTCGCGCTTTTCTCACCGTATTATTGGTACTCATTCTAGCCCATTATCCGCATCAGATCCTGACTCAATGGCCTACTAACATCCTCTTTGTCTTATCAATGGCAGTGGTTGTAAGAGGGCAAAAGATAGGTGGCCGAATTTCTACCTAGTTTTTTCGCTAGCAAAACGACTAATTCGCATAAATCACCTCATTATGCGATCTCTCTTATTGTCCTTATTGCTATTGATCGGCTTAGGCTCTCTGCAAGCCCAAATCCTCAAGATTAGACATGATGCTCCCATTCCTGCCAAAAGCTTTATGCTGGGCTTCGAAACCGGAGGACAAGGTGGCACTGGCCAAAATCCCAGTACTGGCGAGCGATTCGCTTTTCACAACTATCGCGTTCGGCCTCGCCTAACGCTCTTCCCCATCAAAAATCTAGGTATCGGTATCCAAGGCGAATACGAATGGGCTTGGACTCATCTAGCCCCAGTACAAAACTATTATGGTTACGGGACCTTTTTGCGCTACTATTGGGGGAGTCGAGAAGCCGGACCTGAAGAGATTCGCATCAAATTCAACTATTTCGCTGAACTCAATTATAACCGTAGCAACAACTCCGCAGAGCAAACTCAAGACTTTAGCGTTCTACCCAGTAGACTAGCCAATACTAGCTATCAAGACCTCAGTATGACTTTAGGTATCCATATACGTCCTTGGAAAGGTTTGGTCCTTGAAGTCGGTTGGGGATTGCACTACCTACCTCAGCAGCCCGAAAACCGTAGACTGCGGCCCGGAGCGAGAGTCGCCATCGATTGGTTGTTCAATGCTTAGCCACGACTTACAACTATTTACGTAACTTGCCTGTATGGCGCTATCTTATCGTTCGCAAAGGCGATTGCAGGAAGTTTTATGGACCGTGGCCTTTTTTGTGATTGGGGTCAATGTCTATAGCATGGTACGATTTTGGGAAGCTACGGCCTACCCAATGTCTGAGCTTATCGGAGATGCTATTACTGCGACCATTGGGGGAGCTATTGGTGGCATGCTACTGACATTTTTTCACCAATCAATCCTCCACCAAAAGGCCAGAAGGCGCTCTTTCAGGTTTTTGATTCTCACCGAGACGCTGGCAGATTTGCTGATCATTTTTTTGGTCTTTATCCCCGTCACGACCCTTTCGGGCGTAGTCTTTTCGGATATGAGTTGGGGTGAATCATTTAGCTACAACCTCGCCTATATGAGTAGTTTGCCCTTTTTGGGGCTTTTGCTCTACCTTTTGGTGCTCAGCGCCTTGTTTAGTTTCTTCAGGCAAATCAGCCGCAAATTTGGTCCGGGTGTCATGCTCGGCTTGCTCACCGGCCGCTATCACAATCCACGAGAAGATGACCGCATCGTCATGTTTCTCGACCTCAAAGCCTCTACCACCCATGCCGAGAAACTCGGACATATCAGATATTCTCGCTTACTACAAGATTGCTTTTTTGACCTCAATGGTCTGCTAGTAACCTATGAAGCTCAGATTTATAAATATGTAGGCGATGAAGCCATCATGAGTTGGAGCCTCAAATCTGGACTCCGTGATGAAAACTGTCTCCACATCTACTTTGCCTACAATAAATTGTTGCAAGAACGGCGTCCCTACTACGAACAAGCATATGGCATCCTGCCCGAATTCAAAGCAGGCATCAATGTCGGTAGGATCACCGTGGCCGAAGTAGGCGAAGAAAGACGCGAAATCGAATATCATGGCGATGTCCTCAATACTGCCGCCCGTATCCAAGGCCAATGTAATATCTACGGCAAACAACTACTGATCTCTGAACCCTTGCAACAGATGCTGCAAAACGAAGAAGCCTTTGATATCGCCGCCATCGGTGAAATCGAACTCAAAGGCAAAGAGGAACAGGTAGGAGTTTATAGTGTTGATTTGCGCCCAAAACAATAATTTAGCGCTATGCTCGCCACTCAACATCATACGCGCACGGTCTTAGGACATATCCACGAATATATCAGTGGGCAAGGCTTTTACTACGCCAAGCAAGAGGTCGCAAACTTCTTCTTATCTCTCCAGACTAAGCCTTTTGTGATCTTAGCCGGGATCTCCGGAACGGG
>JBGCFA010000185.1:0-27937 GCA_045106675.1 Bacteroidia bacterium | reverse complement strand
GGTGTCTAGCGTCGAAAACATGGGAGATATGTTCAATGGAGCCACTTCATTCAATCAAAATATTGGCGGCTGGATTGTCTCGGATGTGACTTATATGAGAGATATGTTTAGGGATGCCACTGCTTTTAATCAAGATATTAGTAGCTGGAATGTATCTAAGGTAGCCACCATGCATACGATGTTTAGTGGAGCGACTGCCTTCAATCAAGACATTAGTGGTTGGGTTACTACCGATGTGTATAGCATGAATGCGATGTTTGAAGACGCCACCGCTTTTGATCAAAACTTAGGTGGCTGGGATATCAGTAACATCTCCAATATGACCAATATGCTGAATAACTCGGGCCTCTCCGTTACCAACTATGACAATACAATCATCGGTTGGGAAGCACAAGGGGTATCTGGCCTTACCTATAGCGCTACGGGCCTAGACTATTGCAATAGCGACACGGAGCGTGATGCATTGATTGCCGATGGCTGGATGATTAGTGGTGATACCGAAGATTGCAGTGTCCTACCAGTGGAATGGCTATCTTTTGTAGGCATCCAAAACCAGACGGGCACCATCCTAAACTGGCAAACTCAAAACGAAATCAATAACGACTACTTTGTCATAGAACGGAGCGAAAATAAGGATAATTGGCAAAGTATCGCTCAAGTCAAGGCAGCTGGCTCCAGCCCCGAGATGCAGACATATCAATATGAGGATAAAGAGCCTTTGGTAGCACAGACATATTATCGTCTGCGTCAGGTAGACCTCAATGGAGACTTTTCTTTTAGTAATGTGATTGAGCTTAGCTCTGCTACGAATGTCCCATCTGTCTCCGTTTTTCCTAATCCGATGCAAGATGTGTTGGAGATCAATTTACGAGACAACAATGGCGCCACGGCTAGCTTACTAGATATGAATGGAAGGGTCCTCTTGCAGCAAAAAATCAGTACGAATTATCATCTCCTTTCGGTTCAGGAACTTCCGGCTGGAGTTTATCATCTTCGCTTAACGAACGAAAACGGTTGGGAAGAAATCATCCCCTTGGTGAAGGAATAGTTTTCCTTTTTTAGCTTAAAACAGCGAGTGTTAAGGATTGCTTTGATCGTTGTTTGTTTTCCCGGCCTTGCCGAACGCTAGCTTCTAACGTTCGGCAAGGCCGTACCTAATCATGAGCTATTTGAAACTCAATCAAGCTTGATAAATAATAAAGGGCTTTTCAAATGCTAAAGATATTTAGGCGATCGTTGCATAATGAAAGAAGCCTAGATAGAACGTAAGCCAGTAAGCAGGAGAGATCAATAGGGCCATCTCATAGGCACTGTCATAGGTCAAAGCAGCCGCCTGGAAAACTGGACCTGGCCGGTTAAACTTGTCTTCCTTAGCGTCATAGAGCTCTATCATTCTGACTCCCAGATTGTAGTTGATCAGGTAGAATAGCATCACCAATAAGGCATAAGCAATCAAATAAGCGAATGCATGTGCTCGGTAAGGAGCAGGCATCAAGAAGAATGCTGCAAGGCAGCCAGTATTGATCAAGGCAAGCAACATCACTGCTCCGGGGCGCGTCATCGCTCGCCGACTAAGTAAGGCCTCATCTTCGGGCCCAAGCTGTCGTAGATTATTTCGATCTGAAAACCCCATATAAAGCGAGCCAAGACCTACCATCAAAACCGCCGCTCCGATCCCAATTTCAATCTGACCGGACATAAAATGATCTGCGACGAAAAATGCAGGGATACAAAATGCTGGACCTTCGACCAATGCACGTAAAAAAACGTCTGCGATTCGAGGGAGTTTACGACCATAAACGTAAACTCCACCTTTGCGAATACCACTCAAGCTGAGACCACTCTCAATGATCAGATGAACAAGGCTACTTGAGCAATAGATAATGAGATAGTCAATACTAAGATACCAGCTAAGAGCCGCAGTGGCTAAGATGTTAGCGATTAGAATGTTGAGATTGGTGCTACCATGCTTTCTTGTGTAACTACGGACTGAGTACATAAGTGTGTTGCTTCCTTAATTGAAATGTGAATGTGGCTTTTTCGAAAATACTTAACAATATAAGTTCAGAGGGGGGGATTAAAAATAAAATGGAGATAAGCCATTGGGGAGCTCTTTATCAGTTTTCTGTTTTCTCGGCCTTGCCGAACGCTCAACCTAAGCGTTCGGCAAGGCCGTAGAATAATAAGGGTGAAAGAAGAAGTTTGAACAGCTGGAAATCAAGTTTCAGCAAGATAATATTGCCTTTAGGATCGTGAATTATTACCTATGCTTTCAAGCTAAAAGCCGTCAAATGAAAAATAGTCTGTTGGTATTAAGTCTCGTCTTCGCCTTTGGCTGCCAGACTGTAAAGGAAAATAAAGAAGCTGTTGCTCTAAACAAGCGCGCATCTTGTGTACCCGTAACTTCTGATAAGGCATGGTATAAATCGAACAGTATAGCGCCTTTGTTTGAGAATTTAGGTGATTTGCACTTTCCGGTTTCGACCGACAATGAGTTAGCACAAAAGTATTTTGATCAAGGGCTGGTGCTTGCCTATGGATTTAATCATGCCGAAGCGGCGCGCTCATTTTACTACGCGAGCAAGCTTGATCCCGAGTGTGCCATGGCGTATTGGGGCTATGCTTATGTTCTTGGACCCAATTATAATGCGGGCATGGAGAGCGATAATTACGAGCGAGCTTATGTTGCTATCCAAACGGCAATAGACTTAGCAAAAGATCGTGCTACTGAGAAGGAAAGAAGCTTAATCATGGCTTTGTCAAAACGCTATGTAAAGGAGCCCGTCGCAGATCGATATGCGCTTGATGAGGCTTATGCTGCCGAGATGATGATTTTGCATCAAGAGTTTCCCGATGATGCAGATATTGGAGCTCTTACTGCTGAAGCGATGATGAATTTGCATCCTTGGGATTTGTATGATGCCGCTGGCAATCTCAAAGAATGGACTCCTCCCATATTGAATACCTTAGAAGGAATACTTGAAAAGCATCCTGAGCATAGTGGTGCCAATCACTTTTATATCCACGCCATAGAATCTTCTCAAACGCCAGAAAAGGGGCTTATAAGTGCAAAGCGATTTGATGATGGATTGGTTCCTAACGCAGGACATTTGGTGCATATGCCTTCCCATATCTATATCCGAACTGGGGATTATCACAAAGGAAGCTTGGCAAACATTCAAGCGATTGTCGTTGACAGTACTTATGTAAGTGCTTGCAATGCTCAAGGTGCTTATCCATTGGCTTATTTTCCCCATAATCAGCACTTTTTGGCAGCTACTGCTACCTTAGAAGGTAATAGCCATTGGGCATTACAGGCAGCAGATGCAGTCGCGGCAAATGCCAATCTACAACTGATGAAAGAACCGGGCTGGGGTACAATCCAGCATTATTATACCATTCCTTTTTATGTGTATGTCAAATTTGGGAAGTGGGACGAAATATTGCGGATGGAAAATGCTGCTTCAGGTCTTGATTATCCCACTGCGATGCTACATTACGCCCGGGGTATGGCTTTTGCCGCCCAAGGCCATATTGAGAAGGCCAAAGCAGAATTAAGTTCCCTTGCGGCTTTAGCAGCAAATGAGACATTGAAAGAAGTTACAATCTGGGATATCAATTCTGTATATGAATTGGTGCAAATCGCCGAGAAGGTGCTGCGTGCTGAAATCTTAGCCGAGGGGCAAAATTATGACCAAAGCATCACTATGCTCAAGGAGGCGATCGCAATTGAGGATAAACTCAATTATAATGAACCGCCAGATTGGTTTTTTTCGGTGAGACACAGTCTTGGGGCTCATCAATTAGCGGCGGGTAAAGCGAGGGAAGCGGTTCAAACCTACCTCGCTGACCTAGAACGACTGCCGCGTAACGGTTGGGCCTTGCATGGCTTAGTTCAAGCTTATACCAAGCTCAATGAAGTGGCCAAAGCACAAGAGCTCGCAAAACAATGGAAAACAGCCTGGGCTCATGCTGATGTCGAATTGCAGGGATCAGTTGTAGAGTAAGTATCTATTGCTTTATCAGCAAACGCGCATTAAAACTGCTCCAACTCATCGCTAGTAAAAGTCCGGCAAAGCCAAGTGTCAATGGCCCCCACAAAAATTCCTTTTGTAGCGATAAGTATACGCCATAGCCCAATAGCAGCATGCTTACTAGGAGGAGAATGATGCCATTGATGTATAATTGGTTGATATTCAACTTATACCAAGCATTAATGCCTCCTGCAAAGATTAAAGTGCAAGGCAGATAAATCACAGGGATCGTCCACCAGATTTTGATATAGAGGATATCAAAAAAGGTGAAGAAGACACAGCATGCCAAAAGGAGACTCAGTAAAATCAGATTGATGCGCCTATGCTGTTTTACGTCCATTGCTTTGGCTTATTCTGGATCTTGCAAGCGGCAGACCATGATGCCCGTCTGACTCTTATTCCCCATCAGATATGCACTCAGAGGTTTAGTCGAAATCACCACCTTCTTGGCACTAGAACTCGCATGCATCAGATGAATACGGCCATTTTGTTTGACGGCGATACCGACGTGAGAGATATCTAGATTGTTCATCGAAATCGTGATCGCGATCAGGTCGCCTGATTGGATATTGTGCTCTAGCTTTTGAACGGAAGCTTGTGGGATATAATGATAACTTCTGGCCTTGATCTCAACTTCACTTTCCTGGATCTGTGGAATAAAGGCTTTATTGGCTAATTGAGGATAATATTGTGGATGCTTGGACATAAAGCTAGGTGCATTGGGGTAGGGGACACCGCCGATCTCTTGGGTGATGTCCTGCAAAACTCCCTTTTGCTGATTGTCGTAAATCCAGTCTGAAAAATAATGTAAGCGCGATGGATAAGCAGCTCGTTTGCCATCACGATAACGCAAAAATTCTAGTTCCTTTTCGTAATCAGCTCTCGTTAGACGACCTAGTTTGGCGAGTCGCGATAGCGTAACGATTGACTCCAGATAAGTCGTGCAATCCAAGCCCACCAAATTGACCACCAATGGCTCATCTCCGGCTACTTCTAAGGTCTTTTCAACATAAGGAGTATTCAAGAAGTCTTTGCCAATCTCAATGACAGTCTCTTGGATAGAGCTTTGCGTGAAATCTTGTTGCGCTAGCTTTGTAAGCATTGCATCTAATCGCTCACTACTCTCGGCGCTGCAGACTGTTTGCGCCACAGACCATAAAGGAAGACTAAAACTGATAATAAGGAACAAAAATCGCATAGAGTTGGTGTTTAAGTGCTTGAGCAAAATGAATTTGGTCTTTTCGTTCCTTCCCCAACCCCCTCCGAAGGGGGATATCCTACGGTTTGCTTTGCAATATCCCCCTTTGGAGGGGGCAGGGGGAGGAAAATAGGACTCCATAGACACCTACATATTACACTCTAATTAGCTATTAAATTGATAAAAAGTGCGCTAGAATGCTATCTTATATTAGTATTACGATCTCAGCTGAGAGATTATTCTATTTATTGGCCGGCCTTGCCGAACGCTAAAACCAAGCGTTCGGCAAGGCCGTAATGTAAAAAGACCCAAGAAAACGACAATCCTTATGCGCACAAAACCCCTAATCATGCTCTTTTGGTTCATATTGACCCAGCAGATACTGTTGGCAGCAGAGCAATATGAGTCAGGCGATACATTATACGTTTGGGCTCAATCGGGTCTGAACGTTCGGGCAGCGGCAAACATCTCAGGTAAAAAGATCGGAAAACTACAAGCAGGAGAAAGGGTCGAAGTGATGTCCCTCACCACCAAAGGCTATGATATCGTGGCTGTGGACGTGCATCCAGAACTATATGAGGACAATATCTATGAGGAGGAAGGTTCAAGTGAGCCCTACTACCTCCGAGGCACTTGGGTCAAGGTAAAAGGGGCAAAATTTGAAGGTTATGTGATTGATAGCTATCTGCTCAAATATGTTCCTCCTCCGCCTAATACCTCAATTGGGACATATTTTGTCGATCTCCGTGGGGAGTCTATGAAGGTTGATACTACTTGGGAGACTGATTGTGATGGTGCGGGATTCGTGGATTGCTATTCTTATGAAGGACGCACAAAATCTGGCTTTACCATCAGCGGGAGTTATATGATGTCTGCGACTAATCACTCGATCACAATTCCGGAAATGATGACTTTGGAAGAAGGCTTTGTTTTTCTAAACTATTTCTATTCGCTAGAAGATGGTTTACGGCTTAAAAAGGGCATTCCAATGCTCAAATACATGGATGGCGGGGAGGAAAGTATGTGGTTTTTGGAGGGAGAAACTTGTGAGTTTTGGATATCGGTAGAAGAAGGTAAACTCCAGCTCAGTGAAGGCTGTTCTTGTTAGGATTTCTGGGCCAGTAGAATCAAGTCTTTGGCGGGAGACTTGTCTTTTTGTCGGTACTCCCGAACGCTTCGATTTATCTGGGCAAATCCTGCTTTCTCTAGGGCCTCAATCAAATAATCCGCTTGATGATAGTAGGTGTATAAGCGTTCGGCACCGCCATCACTCGGGCCTTGCCAGTCAGATTTGGCATAATCATCCTCCATAGTGCTGAGATAAAGCGTTCCGCGCAGCGAGAGCAAATCGGCAGCATCAAATATCAGTTGGATGGCTTCCTCCTTGGATAAATAAGGTAAGCCAAAGCCGCAGATAATCCCATCAAAGCCTGATTGAAGCTCACGAATATTACGGGCATCCATTAGTTGGAAGCTTGCTGATGGATTATTGCGTTCGGCAAGGCCAAGCATCTCCTCTGCTAGATCGATCCCCAGGAGTTGAAAATCAGCTCGTTGAGAAAGCAGGTACTGACTAATATTACCTGGCCCACAAGCGATATCTAGGATTCGAGCTTTTGGAGTTTTTATCTGCTCACAGAACGCTTGTAATCCGGACTCATATAAGCTGACGTCCATATACTTATCTTCATAGCGTAGAGCGGCTTGATTGAAGATCGCTCGGGTGTTAGGGGTCTGAGAGTCGGACAATTGATGCTATTTAGCTGTTTACTCGTCTTTTTCTTGCTTGCGGAGAAAGTTTGTAAATTCGAATTGGTAAGTATTACGCAAGTGCCAGCCTTTGAGTTGGGCCTTCGGCTAAAGTAGTTAAAGCGCATTGGCAGATGAATCCGATAGATGAATATGGCAAACAGATGCAGCTCGTTTGTCCTGCGATCCAAGATGAGCATTTGACTGCATTTAAGGCAAGGCTGTTAATCAAAACCTTCCGTAAAAAAGAGTTGATCTTCAAGCTCGGTGATCTCCATAAGCATGTGGTTTACTTATCAAGTGGTCTGGTCAGGACTTATTATCTCAACCCCTTGGGGGAAGAGAAGTCGGCTTGGTTTATCCGAGAAAATGAATTTGTTACTGATTATCCCTGCTTCTTGACCGGGGTCAGAAGCAACTATATCTTTCAATGCCTTGAACCGACCACGGCGGTATTTTTGCCTCAAACTGCGATGTATGAGGCTTACGAGACATTTCCCTCCATCCAAAAATACGGGAGGCTAGTGGCCGAAGAGATTTTAAAAATCCAACAAGCCCGGATTGAAAGTTTCCAATTTAAATCGGCGAAACAGCGATACCTTCAAGTATTAGAGACTGAGCCATATCTCATTCAAAGGGTCTCTTTGAGTCATCTTGCTTCATATTTGGGGATGAAGAGGCAGAGCCTTACCCGAATACGCAAGGAGCTTCAAATAAAAAAATGACACATTTGTGTCAGGTGATTGTGAGCTCACGGAGTCAACTTTATCCTTTGAAAGGAAATCAGGTTTCGCATTACTTAGAAAAGAGTTGCAATGACTATTTTATTTCAGATTGCCAATTTCGTTGCCCTCATCGGGTGGGTATTGATGCTTTTGATCCCCCAAAGGAGGCATACCCTCGCGATGATTCGTTATGGGGTCGTGCTTTTGTTGGCGCTTACTTATGTCGTCCTCATCGCTCCTCTGCTCCTTGATTTTAGGCCGGACACATTTTCTACTCTAGAAAATGTGATGCTCCTTTTTGCGGATCCCCGCACGTTGACGGCGGCTTGGGTGCATTTTTTAGCTTTTGATTTGTTTGTCGGTGCCCATATCGTGGAGCAAGGGATCCTCATCGGCCTAAAACGCTGGCAATATTCTCTTTGTCTGCCTTTTACTTTCATGTTTGGGCCGCTTGGTTTGTTGATGTTTTATGGATTCAAACTCTCCAGAGGATGATTTTGCCTCTGTTGTCAGACGTAAGCAAAGCCTGATTGAGCTCCGCGATATCCTTGGCTACGGCACTTTCAAAATTCAACTCATTCAATTGTCATTAAAATGAAAAAATTGCTTGTCCTCACGATCCTTGCATCCTTATTGTATGGATGCCAGCTCATCGTAAAAATGACTGATTCCAAAAAATCTAAGGGCGAATTTGTGTCCACCGAGATTGCCCAAAGTAGCAATCAATACTTTTGGGACCACTTCCATCAGGGTAATTATGACAGCATCCCCAAGATCATCAATCGTTTGAATTTAGCCCTCTCCGACAATCCCAAGGATGTCGTCTCTACGGCACATTTGGGCTTTGTCCATGTTTGGGCCTTGTCTGAGCGCCAACGATTAGAGGAGCCGCGGGCTGATATCACCGAGCATGCTTTCCTCTCAAGGCGATACTTTGCCGAAGCCTATAAAATGAATCCGCATGATCCCCGGATTTTGGGCTTTTTGGCTGATCTCACCCTTGCTGAAGGCAATATATCAGAGGATCAACAAACCGTCGTAGATGGCTATTTCAAAGGGCTCAAATCGATCCGCCAATGGCCCCAATTCAACAAATTTAGTATCGGCTATATCTTTAGCATCCTCGATACCACGGACAAAAACTTTGCCAAAGCTCTAGAGTGGCAATATGAAACCCTTGATGATTGCGCCTGCCAAAAAATCGATCGCCAAGGGGACTATGTCGCGGCGATCCGAAAAATAAAAAACAACAAAGACCCTAAGATCGCCCGTGCTTGCTGGAATTCGTGGATCGCCCCCCATAATTGGGAAGGTTTTTGTTTGAACTTTGGCGATATGCTCACCAAAAAAGGCACACTCGCAGAGGCCAAAAAGATCTACCAACTCGCAAGGCTAAGCGATACTTATGCCAGTTGGCCCTATAAGTCTGTACTGGAAGCCCGCATCGAAAAGCTCGCAAGCAACTATCCCCAATTCAACCAGCCTTTGGACGAACTCAATTTAAATCAGCAAAAAGTGGTCTTGTTTAACTCTCGCTACTCTTGTGTCAGTTGCCATCAGATGTCTAGCCAAGATCTCCAGCGATATGATCGATTGGCGCTCCCTCCGGTCTCATACTACAATTTTTGAGCGTGTTGTTTGGAGGATCGCTTCGCGGAACGTCTAGCCTCCCCAAACGCAGCCAGCGTGTTCAATCTCTTAGCATCCAGTCCAGTCTTTATGTGTTGGTACTTCGATTTGCCGCTGCGCGGAACGCATCGTTTTGATCTCCTTATCTGCTCAGAAGAGAAAGCTGCGAATATGCTCTTATGCTAGGCTTTAGCGCTAATCAAGTGTTCTCCGCAGGGGAAAGAACGAGCATAGTTCATCATGCGCCATACCCACTCCAAAGGCCCAAATCTGAAAAAAAGCAACCAATAATGACTCAGCACTATCTGAAGGGAAAATATAATCAAGACGATCAGCATAATCTCCCAAAGTGGCAATTTAAAAGCCCAGCCTAAACCGAGTCTATAAAACAGGAAGAGGGAGGTCAACGTCTGCAAAAGATAATTGCTCAAGGCCATGCGACCGACGGGGGCGAACCAACGGAGCGTATCTGGCTTGTTTTGCCACCATAAAGCGATACCCGCGGCATAGGCACTAGCCAAAGGCACTACCCCCAGCGCGTAGGCGAGATAATTGACAACGGACCAAGGGCCCTGCCCTTGATACCCACTGTAGACCATCAAAATATTCATCGGGATTCCGATGAGTAGGCCCCAATTAAGTGTTTTTTTTAGGAGCTTTTTGTTTTCCAATAATGCGTCATGGAGGATATGGCGACCCGCCCAAACTCCCATTAAAAAGCAGGCCAATACTTTGAAAAAACGCCCTTCGAGCAACAATAAACCATAGCGCACCGCACCCTGGGGAGTTTTTGGGTTATTGCTTGAAAATCAGGCCATTTTTCGAGCTTTAGAAAATAATTGAAAAAATCAGTTGGCGCTTCAATAAAACTGAAATATTCAGGCGGTAAGCCCATGGCTTCATTGATCGATCTGCCTGTAAAACTGGCTTTGAGGTCAGGGGACACAAATTCCCAACCGCTGAAGACATAGATATTGGCAGTGAAAATAAAAAGGATCAAAATATCCAGATATAGGATACGATCGGAGAGCTTGATCGGAAGCCTGTTGTGGCTTGTACTGGCGGGAGGAGCGTGATTTATGGCGCCTATTAGTGCCGGGGACGTATTGATAGATTTTGGTCGAGCTTTGTGCTTCGAGCGGTGGCTCTTTGGTGCTAAAGCCAAGTTTGTCTAGCAGTCGTACGGAGGCCGTGTTTTCCTTATCTACAAAGGCATAGATGATCGGGATTTTCGGCACCTTGAAGAGGTGTTTATTTATAGTTAGTTTTGGTGATAGAATGAGAAATATCGAGAGGTGAACAAAGTGTAAAACGACTATAGCCGCTAAAGGTGTCTAAATCATTTGCATTGAGTGTTAGGGTAGGGCCCATTAAAAAAAAACACAAACCAAAGTATGAAAGACGTTGAAGACTATTGTCCTTGTGATAAACAAGATTGGAGAAAATGGCTCGAATCAAACCACAAAAAAAAGGAAGCAGTTTGGCTTATCTTTTATAAGAAAAAATCTCCCAACTATAACCTAAGTTGGAGTGAGTCAGTTGATGAAGCACTTTGTTTTGGTTGGATTGATAGCACCAAGAGGACAATAGACAGTGAGAAATACAAACAATATTTCAGCAAACGAAAAGCAAAAAGTAATTGGTCTAAGATAAATAAGAATAAAGTGGAAACTTTAATTGGCCAAGGACTTATGGCAGAAGAAGGTTACAAAAGCATTGAAATTGCAAAAGAAAATGGTTCTTGGACAATTTTGGATGGAGTTGAAGCACTTGTAATTCCAGAAGATTTAAAGGAGGAATTTGCAAATTACCAAGGTTCAATTGAATACTTTGATAGTCTCAGCAAGTCTGCTAAAAAGATTTTATTGCATTGGGTCGTTTCTGCTAAAAGAACAGAAACAAGACAAAAGAGAATTTTAGAAATTGTAGAAAATGCAAGCAATAATTTGAAGCCAAAACAATTTAGATAAAAAAAAGGCCATGCAAGATGGTCTACGAGCTATGCTTCGTCGCGGAATTTCTTGCCCAGCACCTATTCCGGTCGTTATCCACTACGATTAACGAAACATTCTAAAATTGTGCTATTGAATGCTTTGGGGCAGATTGTCAAGTGTTTGAGGATGTTGAAACATCAAATTTTCCTACTCAATCAATAGAATGAATTCTTCCTGCAAAAGCTAGGCTACACCTACATTGTTTACACTTCGCCACACATATGTTTTACATTTCCCCAAGCTTTTTTTGCGCAAAAGTGCATATAATGGGTTAGCAACAAAGAAGTGTAATCAAAGAGAAATTAAAAAATTCCGCACCTGGGAATCATCTGGGATGTCAGTCTCCGAAAAACACCCAATTAGTATTGAGTCTTAACTTTTTTACAATTTTTGCTGCTCTGCTTTTGCTAGCTTGGCGAGCTACAATCTCAAGTATCATGAAATTTATTATTCGAATCTCCTCCCTCTTTCTTGTGTTATGCTTTGTGTCAGGCAAATCTATCGCACAAGAAAAACCCCTCTCCCAGAAGTATAAGGCAGAAGCGATAGAGCGGCTATCGCAATTGATGAATGATTTTTATGTATTTCCCGAAGTCGCAAATTCAACTGAGAAGCACCTCAAGGCCCAGTTGAAAAAGGGTCATTTCGCACAGTTTACGACTGATAAAAGCTTTGCCGAAGCCTTAACCGAATCTGTGCAGACGATCAATAAAGATAAGCATATGCGTATTATGCCTAATCCACCTTACGAGGCAAAAGAAAACTCTCCTGAAAGAATGATTGAGGAGCGCCTATATCAAATGGAAAGGTATAGAAGGTATAATGCGGGCTTTAATACTGTAAAAGTCTTAGAAGGCAATGTGGGCTATTTGGATCTGAGAGGTTTTGCTGGAGTGGAAAGTGGAAAAGCATTTGCCGATGCTTATATGAAGTTGATGGCTAATTGTGATGCCGTGATTGTAGACCTCAGCAAAAATGGCGGTGGTGATCCCTATATGGTACAATACTTATGTAGTTATTTTTTTGATGAAAGGCGCCATCTCAACAGCCTTTATTGGAGACGCGGCGATGAAACGCAGGAATTTTGGACCCTGGATCAGGTAGACGGTATCAAAATGCCAACAGTTCCTTTGTTTGTCATCACGAGCGATAAGACCTTTTCGGGTGCTGAAGAGTTTTCTTACAATATGCAAACGCAAAAAAGAGCCACGCTGGTCGGCCAAACTACTGGCGGCGGAGCTAATCCAGGAAATACGATGCCCATCAATGAAAATCTGAGTGTTTTTATTCCTACTGGCAAAGCCATCAATCCGATCACTAAGACCAATTGGGAAGGCGTCGGCGTGGTGCCAGAGGTGGAAACAAGCCTAGAAGAAGCGTTTGAAAAAACGCATACCTTAGCTAAGCAAGCCGCTGAAGCCTATCGAGCTGCGGAAAAGGCTAGGCATACTAAACTATTTTCTGAACTTAATAACAGTCTCACAGAATATCGTATAGGAGAATCAGAAGCCACGATTTTGGAAGACTTGATGGCATGTAAGGCCGAAAATTTGCTCAGGGAATCCGAGATCAATATGTTGGGCTACGAATATCTAATGGAGCACAAAAAGCCCCTGACAGCGGAAGCTATATTTAAAGCTAATACGGTGCTTTATCCAAACTCCAGCAATGTGTTTGATAGCTATGCGGAAGCACTGATGATGAAAGGCGACTTGAGTTCAGCTGTGAAGAATTATGAAAAAGCCGTGGCAATCGCCCTTGAAAACGAGGGGCGAGATCTTGAACTATTCAAAGAGAATTTAGCGAACGCAAAAAAACGCTTAGAAAACAAAAAATAATCATCGTTTAAGATGAATAAATAACTGCCGGAATAAGGCTCAATTGGCTAGTTATCAGTTGTCTGATAGAAAGTGTTAATAGACCCCAAATGATATCTAGGATATGAGTTTGGGGTTTTCCCTGCCTTGCAGAACGCTTATAATTCAGGCTCATATTCATGTATTAGCTTCATCGTATTGTGCGACTTGATTGAAGGTTTTACGGGAAGTATTACATGAGCACTAGTGCGAAAGTAAGTAATAGGCCTGCGCTCTGCTTTAGCTTCTCATTGGACGTGGCAGTATATCTATCTCTTTGAGCTTCGCGAGGCCTTGAGCGATTTCCGTTCGTTGGTAAATCCAGAGATTTTCCTTTGGTTTGATTAGCGCGAATCTAGATGACTTTTTAGTAGAAAATGCGAGATTTTTATTCTCAGTACGCTCCAACACTACCTCTTGCAGAGGCATAGATTTCTGCACGCTACGGGAAGAGTATTGACTGATGAGGGTAAAGTGTAATCGTGCCTCAAAAGCCTCATAGCTTAGCTCCATTAATTGATTTCTGCGAACGTTTTTGATGAGGACAAAGAGATTGCAAAGGATCACGCCTGCGATAGGAATGGCAAATCTTAGTGTCATATGCTTTAAGATTTCTCCCTCAGTATTGAAAAACAAAAGGGAATAAGAACCAATAAAACCCATCACGCTCATCAGAAGGTGCTCCAAGAAGAGGTCTTTGGTTCTTGATATGATGGGGAATTGGAAGATCTTCATGATGAACTTTGATAGCGTGTGTTTCATAAAGACAGGCAGTACTGAAGAAGGTCCAAATCATTATTGTCTATTGATCTAAGTATTTGCTTGGGGCTCTATCTGGATCATCTATGGTGCTAACAAATGAGTTTATCAGACGTTCTAACTGTATGGCAAGCTTTTCGTCGGTCAATTTGCCTAGGGGATCAAACTTCCCTTTAGCTCCTTGAATCAGCAGTTTCGATTCATCCGGTAAAACAGCTTCGATGGTTGTCAGCACTAAGGCTAAAGATTCAAAAGCTTTTTCTCCAGATGCTGCTGCCACTATCATCGCTACTGCTTTGTTTGAAAATAGGACGGTGGAAACATTCCACTTGATTAAGTTTTTCAGACTTCCGGGCAAGCTGAAAACGTATTCCGGCGTGCAAAACAGAATCCCATCTGCTGCTTCGATAGCATGTCTTAAGTCTATAACGGCATCAGGTAATGCACTTTCTAGCTCTGGATTGAAATGTGGGAGTTCCCCAACCTTATCATAAACTTCGATATCTAAGTCTTCACGATACTTTTGTCGTAGATAATTGAGGAATTTGTGAGAAGTTGATTTTTTACTAATACTGCCCGGAATGCCTAGTATTCTCTTTTTTAGTCCTGACATGCGTTTTTTAATTTAGAGCTTCCCTATAAGTTTGACGCTATGTTTTTTTGAGTTCCGTAATTATATCTCTCAGACTTTGCTCTTCTGCATTGATCTCCCAGTGATCTAGTAAGTCTTTGATTGTTTGATTTTTCGCATCTAGTTGGTGAGCAAATATTGCGGCATCTATTCGATCTTCTTCGGTCCTATTTTTATCCTTAGCGATTGCTTTGACGAAGCGCAGCTGCTTTCTTGCCTGATCAGGATAGTTGATCGCTAAGTATTGTAAAATATATAAGCCGTCTATAGGATCATCTTTACTGTAATCTTCAAATATTTGGAAAAGAACTTTTGGGATACTTTTATGATTCTCAATTTTTGAGAGGGAATCTATTGCAGCGAAAACCGTCTCGTATCTAAATCGAGACAAGTTTTTGCCAATGTCGCTGATGATGCCATCAGCACGGATTCCCTCATTGGCAAATTTGCATAAGACATCGATAGCTTTGTATTGAGTCCAATCATATTCTCCAAACATAATACCGTTTAAGGTCGGAATCGCTTCCTCTTTATACTGATAAAGGACTTCGAAAATAGCATTCTGACAGACGTTCATCCAAACCCCCAGTTGACCGTATTTGACAAGTGTCTCCTTGAGGGCTTCTGGCGTTGCTGGAGGATCGTGAAAATATAGCGTCAATCTTTCTACTTGGATGAAAGCGAATTGGCTTGCTACTCTTTGTGCTGCTGCGCTGAATCTATCTGGGTTTTCAAATTCTTGACCGACTTCGATCAGTATTTTTTCTAAGGCTGCGTGGCTAAGTCGTGGCGCCTCAATGTGTTTAGGTGGAGGGCTTAAGTCTTCTGCTGGAATTAGGCCTAAGGCTCTGAATATTTTGCGAAACATTGATTAGTTCTTTTTGGGGGATCCTTAGCAAGTTTAGGAGGAGATACTGCCGAATCACTAATACATAGAATCTCTCTGCACTTGATGCTTTATCGTTTGCAGGGCTAAAGTTTAGCTACCTTAGCTTCCAGTCTCCATTTCAATCTTGATTTAGGCAAGCTTCCTTTGACGAGCGAGATTTTGAAATGAGTTAGTCAGATTAGGTGTCTGGTCAAAATCAATTGATTCAAATCTAGAGAAAGTATGCTTGAAATTCTTATTAATTGGATATTAACTCAAGGTTTGGAGCAATCTTCGGCAGACTTTTTAGCAAGAGCTTTGATTTTTGTATTGATTATCGTTTTAAGCCTGATTGCGTATTTTCTTGCGAAACATTTTATCCTAAAAGGACTAGCGGCTATTATTAGTCGGACAGCAACACAATGGGATGATGTAATCCTAAAAGAAAAAGTATTCAATCGTCTTGTCTATCTGGCTCCCGCCATTGTCATTTACATATCTATTTCAATCCCTTTTGTCGGTTATGATGGGGTCATTGCTTTGATCAATGGGCTAGTTTTAATCTACATGATTGCGATGGGGATACTCGCGCTTAATGCTTTCTTAAATGCTTCTTTGACGATCTATACATCATATGAGGTTTCAAATAGAATCCCGATAAAGGGCTTTATCCAAGTATTTAAAATAATCATTTATTTTACTAGTGGCATATTTATCATTTCTATTTTACTCAACAAAACACCTGTTTATTTATTTAGCAGTTTAGGCGCGCTTACTGCTGTTTTGATGTTTATTTTTAAGGATGCCATTTTGGGCTTTGTCGCCGGAATACAATTATCAGCCAATCGGATGGTCGCCAATGGTGACTGGATTGAAATGCCAAAATATGGCGCCAATGGTGATATTATTGAAATCGCTTTAACAACCGTTAAAGTGCAAAACTGGGATAAAACGATTACGACAATCCCTACCTATGCCTTAATCACCGAATCATTTAAAAACTGGCGCGGCATGTCTGAATCAGGCGGCAGGAGGATCAAGCGATCTATTAGTATGGATATGAATACCATTCAGTTTTGTACTGAAGAAATGTTGGATCGATTTAGCAAAATCCAGTATATCTCCGCTTACATTGAGAAAACCAAGACTGAGATGCAAGAAAACAATAAACTAGAGCAGGTTGATAATTCCAGTTTTGTGAATGGGCGAAGGATGACCAACATTGGAACATTTCGCGCCTACGTCAAGGCTTATTTAATCAACCACCCGATGATCAATAAGGAAATGACCTTTTTGATAAGACAGCTTGCTCCCACTGAACATGGCTTGCCCATCGAAATTTATGTATTTAGTAAAGATCAGGAATGGGCGAATTATGAAAATATTCAGGCAAATATCTTCGATCATATTTTAGCGGTTGTGCCGGAATTTGATTTGCGCGTATTTCAAGATCCCAGTGGTAGGGATTTTAACAAATTGACCCGCTAATAATATCTGTCCTACTCCTTTCTGTCTTGCTTGAGCAATTCATAGTCGTTTAGGACAATTCTGATACTCGAAATCAATAATTCGGGATCATCGTAATGGACAAAATGTCCAGCGTCTCCACTATAAAATATCATTCCTTTGTCTACTGATTGTATCACATCAGTCCACCGAAGAAGTCTATGTTTTATCTTTGACCTGAAAAGTGCTTCGTCGTCATATGCTTGTGAACGGTATTTTTGAGGTACATCAAACCTGCCACCAGTCAAAATGTGAACGGGGATATTAGGCAAATCACTTTCTGTTACTTCTTTAAACTCCCTTTCTCTAAGGTCTTCCAATACTTGACCTTCTTTTCTGATCGGCTCGGGCGCTTGTTCTCTTCCTCTTTTACGTTTATCTATAAATACCTGAATTAGACTGTCAACCGCTGAATCTTCCCAATCGAGCACATCATAATACTCTCTTCTATTTTGATGATTTTCCGTGAAATCTGCGGGGTCAATGATGATAAGCCCAGCTAGCATTTCAGGGTAGTGGGTTGCGAACCCACGAACATAAAGCCCGCCTAAAGAATGTCCCACTAATACGTAAGGAGGATCCAATTCCAAATGATTGAGTATTTGAAGGAGTCTATCAGATACATTTTTAATCGTAGGCATTTCATCATTAGGCTCTGATTGGCCTATGCCTGGTCTATCGTAAGTTATCAAAGGAGCCAAAGCTGAAACGCCTTCAATTACCTTATCCCAATTTCCCATAGGAGTCCCAAGCCCACTTTCAAATACAATGACTGGCTGTCCTTCTTTTCTGTCTTCAATTCCAATAGTATTTATCCATATTTGGGTACTATCAACGGTAATGAATCGCTTTTGAGAAAAAGCACTGACATTTATTAAACAGCCTAATAAGAATACTAGGTATTTCATTGAGTTCTGGTTGGTTCTTTTTTAGTTATTACTAACGACCGGGCAAGGAACTGCTTACCGAGACATAGCTTATAGCCCATATTATGTGCATAATCAAGATAACAAAAATTCATTCTTCGAGTAGCCAAACTAGGTCGTCATACACTTTATAGATTCGCACTCCTTAATAGTTGAGACAGAAACGGCCTTTTGAGCTCTTGGTCAATCTGTGAATTTAAACATTCGCCTTTTTGATCAATTTATACGCCCAAGCATAATGGCTAGAGCTGGCCGAAATCAAATAGGCTCCTAAGGAAGTGCTTCTAGTCCACTTATACCGTTTCTTTTCAAATAGCTCAGTATCATCATGCTTTAAGATGAGTTGTTGTATTGCCTTGTAGGAACGCTCAAACTCTTTTCTGATCTCTTCTAATTCGATATTTTGATACTTTGCCCAAATCTGCTGATTCAGTTTTGCAGTGTCTCGCCAAGTATAGCCTTTAGCTGGCATATCTGGTTTTTGACCTCCCATCCCTACTTCATACCAAGTCAACATCATCAAGTGCCAATGATGCAGATGAGCCAACACATCTCGGATGTTGCGATTGAGCGTTCCCGGAGGGAACTCCTTGCCTTGCCTTTCTTCCGGTAATTGGTCGATGAAGTTTAAAAGCTTTTGGGCGTTTTTCCGGCTGAGAGAGAGTAAATCTTTTTGAGAGCTGGGCCTTGGCATAATCAAGTATTGAAAGCGGAAGAGATATTCTGCAATAGAATAAATCCTAAGACAAATCTCAATTAGCTTTTATCAATGTGAATATTGATAAATAATCGTCTGGGAATCAGATTTAGCTGCTGCTTGCTGTGAAAAATTAAGCTTGTCAAGCAAACGGACCGAGGCTAGATTGTCTCTGTCTACAAAAGCATATATTTTAGGCATCCCCAGTATTTGAATACCATAATCTCGTCCTGCTGTCATGATTTCCGTAGCATAGCCTTGCCCCCAATAAGCTCGTTTGATTTGACAGCCTAGATGGATGACTCCGGGCGTACTATGAGGATATAAGTTTAAGGCCCCAATAAACTCATTGGTATCTAACGAGCGAGCCGCCCAATAATAGCCTTGGCTGGATTGCACCAATTGTAGACGTGATTGTAAAAAAACCTTGTATTCTTCTATGCTTAGATTTTGCAGTTTGGGGATATACTTGAAGGTATCCGGCTCTTGAAACATACTCAACAACAAAGGGAAATCCTTTGCTTCGATTAGTTGTAAATAGGTTCGATTGGTGAGCATATGAACAGACGGGCTTAATGACTTAATGCCCTCAAATAATAATAGGGAAAATTCAGGAGTTTATGGCGCTTTTATTAGCTCTAAAGTTGCACGCTTTATTGGGCCTTTTTGGTTGATGGAAGCAAGCGTTCCGCGAAGCGGCTAAATACAAGAAGGGCCGCTGAAATAAGCCCTAAGGCAAGCCCAATATTGCTATAATCGGCGATGAGGCCAAAAGCTAAAGCGAGTCCCGAAACTAAGATCGTTCCATAAAAAGATTGGGCGGAGAGGACAGAAGTGAGGATTTCATTGGGGACTTGATCGGCAAGCATGCCTGTGAGGACGGGTTTACGAAGGTTTTCGACGAGATAAATAAGGGCAAAGAGGCACCAAGCGAGTCCCCACCACTCTTGATAGAGCATGATCCCACTAAGCAAACCCATGCTAAGGCCAAACATCAGCGTTTTACTGGCGGTTTTAGTTTGGTCAAAAGCGGAGAGCTTGCCTGCGAAGCGTGAGGCTTGAGAATTGAGTAGATAGATAATAAAGTACAAAATCCCGATCACCAAGCCGCTTTTTTGTTTGTCATCAACCATCGTCAAGATCGGGATGGCCAAAGCGATATTGAGCATCACGATTTGAATATAATCTTTGATGGATTTGAGGTAGGCTGAATGGAGAGCCGCAGAGTTGATGACCGCAAATACTTGTTTTTGTTTCAATGTCTTGACAAAGCTCCGGAAAGTGTTGCCGAGGGCTTTTTTACTGCTTTTAGCACTTGACTTTTGAGAGAAGTTTAAGGCCTGTGGATAACTCAAAATATTAACAAAATTGAGCAGATAAGGAATAATTGATAACAAATAAATCGACCGATAATCTCCTGAATATAATACCAATATGCCCGCGATGAGGGCTGAGATTGCCGAGCCCCTTTGCGACCAAGAACGAGTGCCGCCATAATAGCTGATTTTGTGTTGACTCCAGCCTTTGCTTTTGAGATAATCGATAATCATCCCTTTGTGCGTTCCGGAACGGAAAGCATCTCCAAGCCCCATCAAAACTACCGCTAGGAGCAGAAATAGGAAGCTAGTCGAAAAGTAGAAAACAAGGAAGGCGAAAATATAGAGCGCAAAGGCCAAAACCAGTGAATACTTACGACCAAAGGTGTCTGCAACTATGCCTGAGGGGATTTCTAGCACATTGATGGCGATTTCGCGAGTGGCGTAGAGGAGACCAATTTGAGTATAAGTGATCCCGTTTTCTAGAAAAAAGAGTAGCAAAAAGGCATCGAAAAACCGTAAATTTTTCAAGAATCCATAGGCGCAAAATTGATAGTATTGCCGATCTTTTTGGTAGCTGCTCATGAGATTGATTAGAGGCTTGAAAGTATCATTACCGCAAGTTTTGGGACTTTAGAACGTTAAATTGACAGCGAGTTTAAGAATATAATCGTTATTAGGATCATGGAAGCACTCAATCGTGGCGAATATACGGGTGAAATTATCCTCAGGCGGCAGTTTGAGGATGCAATCGTTACCCATACTCAATATGCGCTAACTACTCAAGCTAGCGATTGGCATTATCATGAAAACCTCCATATCTGTTTTGTGTTTCAAGGAGGGCGTTCGGATACGTCCCGACAGAGTCAATACACGGAAAAGGGAGGGAGCCTGTTTTTTTATCATGCGGAGGAAAAACATCGCTGGACTGCCTTTGAACCTATCGCCAAGAGCGCCAATATTGAGATCGGCTTAGACTTTTTGCAAGCTTATGGCTTGAGTGAGGAAAAGATAAAAGCAGCACTCGACCAACGCATAGACGCCAAGACACTCTTTTTGAAGATTCAAAAAGAAATATTAGCTGATGATGCGGATAGTCAGATGGCGATTCAAGCCTTGCTGTTGGACTTAGTTTCTATGCCTGTGCCAGAACGCTCAGTTTTGCCGCCTACATGGGTAGTGGACTTACAAGCCTTGCTGAACGATCAATGGAATGAGGAACTAAGCTTAGAGGCTATTGCCGCCATCATAAAGGTGCATCCCGTTACGATATCGAAGTATTTCAGAAAGTACTTTTTCTGTACGCTAGGGGAGTATCGTCGCAAATTGAAGATTGAACGAAGCATTACATTGATTAAGCATGGTGAGATGAGCCTATCAGAGATTGCTTTTTATTGTGATTTTTCAGACCAGAGCCACTTCACTCGCAACTTCAAAGCGAGTACGGGTTTCCTACCAAAAGACTTTCGTAGTTTTTGAGCCCTACGCTAATTCTATTCTATTTTTTCCTTTTCGGTTCTCATAGCTTTGATTTTCAACAATAGTCAAATGATGAGAATAACCCCTATGGTCCGCATAATAAGTATAATTCTATTCGTTCAGCTGTGCTGGCTCTCTGTTAGTGCACAAGTCGGTAGAGAACGCATTGTCAAGCCAGCCGAATTGGCGGTGATGATTGACTCTATCGCCAAATTAGTCGAGCAAAAATATATCCATGTCGATATGGGCCATAAAACGGGAGACTATGTGAAAGCTCGTTTTGAGGAAGGTGCTTATGATGGATTGAGTCTAGATAGCCTCGGCCGCGCCTTAAGGACAGATTTCTTGACGGTAAGCGATGATGTACATATGAATGCTTTTTACCTCCAGCAAGAAAACACAACTCAGGAGAGTATGCTCTCAAGCAAACTGGACGAATACGGCGAATCAAGTAATTATGGCTATGTCGAAACGCGCATTTCGAAGGATAATATTGGTTATCTCAAAATCGCCCATTTTACTAAATGGAAGTTTTTAGAAGAAGCAAAGCAGGCCGCTACCAATGCGGTCAAGATGATCCAACATACTGATGCGCTGATCATCGATGTACGGGGCAATCCGGGAGGTTTTGAAGATATTGTCGCACATATGATGGCGCACTTTTTTGAAGGTGAGCCTATCCTCTTACAGGAGTATTATTGCCGCTATTTGGATAGTCGCAATAGTGTGGGGATCAATCCTGCTGGCCAAGCAATCAGTCTTCCAGAGATACCAATCTATATATTGGTGGATTATGATACTGGCTCTGCGGGGGAATCGTTTGCATATATGATGAAGCATTTGGGACGGGCCAAGATCATCGGTGATACTACTGTTGGTGCGGGTAATGGGGCTACCTACTTTCGCGTTAATGAGGAGTTTGTGGTCCAAATCGCTACTTGGGAAACGATAAATGCGGTAACCAAAACTAGCTGGGAAAAAGTCGGGGTGATCCCCAATATCCAAACTACTAGTGCTGCTGCCTATGATACCGCAATGGTGCTAGCGCAAGCGTCTCGGAAAATCTATCGGGCTGCGAAAGTGAAAAAGTATGAAAAAGTGTTGGAGGATTTCGATCAAGCAATTGTTAGCTATGAGCAAAATGATTCGGATAGTATGCTCATTGCAAATTTGAGGCAATGCCATAAGCTTGGTTTTTTTGACGAAAACAGCATCAACAATATGGGTTATCAATACTTTGGCCAGACCGGGAAAACAGAGGTCGCGGAGGCCATCTTCAAAGCAAATACGCTGCTGTATCCCAATTCTGCCAATGTCTATGATAGTTATGCCGAAGGCTTGATCGCTAATGAAAAGTTGGCATTAGCGGTAGAAAACTATCAAAAAGCAGTCAGTATAGCCCAAATGAACCAAGATCCCAACTTGACTCTTTTTCAAGAGAACCTTGCCAAACTAAAAGCTCAGATCGATAGTAAGCCTTAGTGTCCCTGCGGGGAACGCTACCTCAGTTCGCTTGATTTGTGAGCTGCTGATTTTGCATGGGGCTACTTCTTTTGTACTTTCTTCGAAGAACGTTTGACTGAAGTTCGATGGAATGAAGCGTTCCACAAGGTGGCCCCAAAAATGAAAAAAACAATCATAAAACTACTCACAGCGAGTCTAATCGCGCTGTCAATCAACAGTTGCGAGACCAAGGCAGAGCTTAATCCGATCCAACAACAGCTGGAGGTAGCGATTGATAGTCTTTTGCAAAAACCCGAGTTTGAGGCGATCAGTTTGGGGATGATCCATCAGGGGCAGTCATATACGCTTCATCGTGGTAAACTGCTCAATGGACACAGTCCCAATAAGGAAACTCTTTACGAAATCGCTTCACTCAGCAAAACCTTTACGGGAACTTTGCTAGCCAAAGCCTTAGTTGAAAATAAGCTGTCTTTGGATGCTGACATTCGAACCTATATGGAGGGGGACTATCCTAATCTAGCGTATGAGGGTCAGCCCATTTTATTGCGTCATTTGGCTACTCATCAAAGCGGATTACCCTTACTCTTGCCTGATCGCGAAGATATCTTTATAGACAATCCCGACTGGGATAAAGTCGCCTTTGAGGTCAATCGGGTACAAAGTGGGTTTAGTCGAGATCAGTTTTTTGATAGCCTAGCGCAAGTTCAGTTAGATACGATTCCGGGACATAAACTCCGCTATTCCAATGCGGGTACTAATCTGGTCGCATACATATTGGAAGAGGTTTATGAGCAGTCTTTTGTGAGTTTATTGCAAGCGCACATTTTTGATCCTTTAGCGATGAGGCACAGTAGTATAGAGCTTTCGAAGGTCGATCCTGCTAAACTGGCTCAAGGTGTGAATGCTAATAAAACCCCTATGCCTGCTAGAGTGGAAAAAGCGATGAATGCGGAAGGAGGGATTATCTCCAATGTGGATGATATGCTGCGGTATATGGCTTTTCATCTGGACGAGTCCAATGCTTGGGTCTCAGGTGCGCATGCCGGCTTATGGGGCGGCCAATATGGGGATTATGATGCGGGACTGTTTTGGCAGATTTTTCGTGATGGAGATAAGCCGGATCGTTTTTTTCAAAATGGAGGCGCTTTTGGTACTTCTAGTTATATGATTTTGCTACCTGAAAGCAAGACCGGAATCTTCATCATTAGCAATGTTTCTGGGGCCAATATTCATCAATATTTGAGTGAGACTATCGATAAGATTTTGAAAAGTATTGAAGAGATGAACTAAGCTCTTATTTTTCGACAATAAGCTTTTCCACTTTCTTTGGCAGTCAAGCGGATAAGGTAATAACCGCTAGCGAGAGAAGGAGTCAAAGTAATGGAATTATTACCTTCAATGATGCGAGTTGTCTCCCTTATGAGACTTCCTCTGACTAAATCAATAATATCAATGGAGTATTCCCCTTGATTATCAGAGTTTCTTCTTCAGGTGGGGTCTTACAATAGTCGAGGAGGGGCTGGAAACAATTTGGTAGTAGTTGACTCGCTTATTTATCCCTTCACCGCTTTGATAATCAAAAATACCGGAATCCTACTTCTTCGCTCGAACTCACTCTGATCAGCAAATTGGGCTACTTTTGGGCGTCCTTCTCGGATTTCCGCTACGCGGAACCCTGCGTCCTTTAGGAGCTGCCAATAAGTCTCGATGGTACGGTGATATTTGATCACTTTACTCTCCATCCAAGTCTGATGCCGAGGACCTTCCTGAAAATACTGGTCTACGGTCCAGTCCTGTTTTTTGCCTTTGGGACGGGGCAAGTGCATGGAGGAAGTTAGGACGGGATGCTCTACCGAAAAAAGGAGTTGAGCGTTCGGCCGCAGGCCAACAGATAGACGGCCTAAAATCGAAGCCAAGTCCTCGATATAATGAAATACTAAACGGGCGATGGCCCAATCATATTGAGCGATCCCATAATCCCAGGATTGGAGACTTGCCTTTGCTAGCTTGATACGAGGGTCGTTGAGCAGGCTTTGGCCCATCTCGATCATCTTAAAAGATGAATCGATACCGGTATAAGTATGAGCCCCTAGATTTAAAAGTTTCTCAGCGAGGTCGCCATAACCACAGCCGAGATCGAGTACATCTCCTTTAATCCCATCTGCTAATTGGCGAATGATGGGCTTTTCGATCAGCTCATTCGGATTGTTGGGGCGTTGGCGATGTTGGGTATAGTGCGTAAAAACCTCTGCCTGATCATAAAAATCTTGCCCTTGCTTTTCTTCGCTCATAGAGATTACTGGCTAAGAATTTATTCGTGATAACCTTTTTGGTCAAAGCGTTTGGAGATCCACCAATAGTTGCCGCTGGGGTCTATCACGCCTGACTGCCTATCGCCATAATCCATGTCTTCAGCTTCAAATACGACGCTAGCACCATTTTCGATGGCTCTTTGATGAATGGCGTCTACATCATCCACATAAAGGTAAAAGGCCGTCCGCATACCCATAAAGGCACCTCTGGCTTGGGTGATCATAAAGCAGGAAGTACCAATCTTGAGGATGCAATTGCTAATGTCTCCGTTATCGGGACGGATACTACGATTGATCTCTTCGGCGTAGAAGGTTTTTTTGAGAAAATCAATGAGTTCGAGAGGATGAGCCACAAACAGATAAGCGTTTACGGTGCCAAATCCTTCGGGGCGATAGGTCTCAAATATGGGGTTCATAATAGTGTTTTATAATCCGTTGGAATGGTAGTCTGCCAAGCTTTACTGCAGTTTATGGCCTTCCTGTGGTTTGGCTCATGATTGCAATAATGTCCATTTATAAGTCTACGTCAAGCGGGATCCTAGCGTTCGGCAAGGCCGTGATCTAAAAGTAGAAAAGTCCAAACAGCTTACTTAGGCGGCAATAACATCACAAACTCAAAGGACAGCTGTAGATACTTGGCCAAGATTTCCGTCTCATGATATAGATGCTCTGGGATTAGTACGTAGTCTTTCATCGTTGCATTGTGACTGATCAGTGGCCCCGAGCCTTCGTAGGTTTCCTTGAAGATTTTTTGCTGGTCCTTGGGCAGTCGAAAACCTATTTCACCGGCTTTGTTGAGAAGAGTAAACATATAACCATTGGCGGAGGTATAAGGCATGGTTTTGTCTTTGCGCTTGAAGTTGGGATTTAGGGCTATGATGCCGTCGTAGGTTTCGAGATTTTTCATAGTGATTTTAAGATAATGATTCATACCGAAACCCAAACCCAAACCACCAATACTGCGGAAAAGAGATTTGATTTGTGGAAAGTGAGGGCTGCTCAAATCTGGATATTAAAGAAGTCCAATGAAGTATCAAATTAGTATTCCTGAGCCTTGTCATGAAAAATGGTCTGAGATGACGCCAAATGAAAAAGGCCGCTTTTGTGCCGCTTGTAGTAAGACGGTTGTTGATTTTAGGCGGATGAATACTAAAGAGATTGTGAATCATCTGGGAAAGTCTTCTGGAAGAGCCTGCGGGCGGTTTTCTCAGCATCAATTAGGTGAGCATTCGATTGAGAATAACTCAAGTTGGACATCTTGGGTTGCGACATTGGGGCTGATACTCTCTTTATCTCCGATCCCCTTAGCGGCACAATCCAATGTTGAAAAGACTGTACAAGTTGAACGCTCAAATTTGCCAATGCTTGCTAAGCCTCAGATTGGGACCACAGGGGCTACTCAAGAAATTGTGATTCGCGGGCGAGTAATGAATGAATCGAGAGAGGAGCCTTTAGAAGGGGTGTCTGCTCATGTGGAGGGAACAAGGATTGGTGGTTTTACAGATGAAGAAGGATATTTTTCTTTTGCGATGAATTCGTCTTTTGTGGACACTTCGATCAATGTGATAATTAGTTATGTGGGTTATGAAGCTAAAGTATTTTGCATACGCTTGAGAAGCGAACAAACTGAATATGAGGTCGGACCATTTTGGTTTGAGGAAAGTGATTTGGCGTTTTTGGGCGAAGTGGAATATACTTTTCGGAATCCTATTAGAGCTGTTAACCAGCGGCTTAGGCATCTGGTGTGGGGTTTACGCCGTCTCTTTTAATCAGTTTACCTCCTTCGCAGAACGATAGAATCTTTATGGAAATGTGTACGCTAAACCTTTCTCAAAAATCGTTTCGACAACAATCCTTCAAAGCATAGCTCGTAGAGCTGTCACCCGTTTTTTTTAATTTCAGATGCGATTAATCTATTTATTTCTTCTGCTTTATTATAAATCATTAGATGGCCTCCGTTTTCGATAGATTCATAATTGCTTATGTTTCTATTGGGGAAGATTCGATCTGAACTACCGTGAATATGGTAAATATCTTCTTTATTATTTCCCCGCCATTTCATTAATGTATCTATTGACCAGCGTAAAAAGGTGATATCTGTATCATCCATTATGGAACGCAGCATCTTCTTTTCTGATTTGGATTGAAGGCTAAAGAAGAATGGACCGATTATTTTGCCAAACCAATTCAGAATAACACCAGGGATTATTTTGTCAATTCTTATAAAGCGTGCAAGATTCAATAAGACGCTATATTCTGATCTTGATTTAACACTAGATACGATTATGAGCGTTTTGCATGCTCGTATTTTTGATAATTCTTGCGCTACTATTCCCCCGAATGAAACGCCTAGTAAATGTATGGGTCCTTTTTCTTCTATTTGAACTGCCAATCTTTTCGCATATGATGCTAGCGATTCATTCTTTAAAGGAGGAATCCATTCTATTAATTGAGTAGAAATATTGGGTATTTCAAGATGCTCAAACACTCGATAATCTGCACCCAAGCCACTCAATAGATACAATTTCATAGTGTTTTTTCAATTTGATGAATAAGGTTCAAGGCTAAACTACATCAAAACGCAGTTTAGCCTTGGACCTTAATAACTTGATTGTTTTAGAACAATCAAAAAAAATAAACACCATCTTTAATGGTAACTATTCAGGGTGACAACTTATTGATTATCAGTGCCTTGAAAATGAAAACCCAATTTGACGTCGAATTTAAAAATTTACAACACCCTGGTAGTCAGGTTTTTGTGGAAAATAGGAAATATTTTAATTTCATAACTTAT
>JBGCFA010000184.1:0-2600 GCA_045106675.1 Bacteroidia bacterium | reverse complement strand
TGCGTTGCGATGTTAATGTCTCGGTGATGCTCAAAGGTGCGACTGAGTACGGCACTCGCGCCGAAATCAAAAATATGAACTCGATGTCCTATCTCGAAAAGGCCGCGGTCTATGAGATAGAACGTCAGATCAAGCTGGTCGAATCAGGCGGGACCGTGATCCAAGAGACACGTACTTGGGACGTTGATAACGAACGCAGCCTCTCTTTGCGTGATAAGGAAAGCGCTGATGACTACCGCTATTTCCCTGAGCCTGATTTGTTGCCGGTCCATATTAGTCAGGAACAGATTGATACGATAGCCCAAGAGATTCCAGAGCTGCCATTGTCGCGTTTTGATCGCTATCATAAGGAGTACGGCATTTCTGAAAATGAAGCTTGGTCGCTCGTCGAGCAACGCGCAGATTCAGATTATTTTGAAGCTCTCCATCGGGCAACGACTGATCCTCGAATCGCCGCTAACTGGTTTATGGGGCCGATACGTTCCTATCTTAATGAGCAAGAGATGGAGATTGAGGATTTTCCGTTGCGCCCGGCGCAACTCCTAAACTTGATCCAAGTCGTGAAAGAGGGCAAGGTCAATCGCCAGGCGGCAAATGGTCCTTTATTCAATGCCTTAGTCGCAGATCCGAGTGCAGACGTTCTGCGAATAGCAGAAAAACTCAACCTCCTGATCAACAATGATAGCGGCGAACTGGAAAAATATATGGACGAAATCATGACTCAGAACCCCAAAGAGGTGTCTCTATATAGAGGAGGCAAGAAAAAGCTGATGGGCTTCTTTGTAGGGCAGATGATGCGTAAGCTGCAAGGCAAGGGCGATCCGAAGGCCGTCAACCAAATCGTAGGCGAAAAGTTGGACAATTGGGATAATTAGGCAGATTCTGCTAAATTCAGGCCTCAGAAAATAGTAGGAAGTAGTTAGTACTAAGTAGATAGTATCTTGTAAATAGTCTAAGACAATATTCTCTTCGTACTCGAGACTGATTACTCAATACTTATAGTCTTAAAAAAAAAGAAATGGAAGATACCGTACAATCCGTGATAGACGATGCCGAATTAGGCATGGAAAGCACTATCGAACACTTGATTTCTGAATTGCAAAAAATTCGTGCTGGTAAAGCATCGCCTGCAATGTTAGAGGGGGTGAAGGTGGATTATTATGGTTCAATCGTTCCGGTGAGTCAGGTCGCCAATGTTTCGGCAGCAGACGCTCGGATGTTGACCGTTACCCCTTGGGAAAAAAACATGATACCTGCGATCGAAAAAGCGATTCGCGATGCTAATCTAGGTCTCAATCCGGGTAGCGATGGCGATATGGTACGTGTACCGATTCCAGCCTTGACGGAGGAACGTCGTAAAGACCTCGCCAAGCAAGCCAAAAGTGTTGGAGAAAATGCGCGTATCTCTATTCGTAGTACTCGACAGACTGCCAACACTACTTTGAAAAAACTCAAAGATGATGGTACTTCTGAAGATATGGTCAAGGATGGAGAGGCAAGTGTGCAGGATTTGACTAACAGTTTCAACAGCAAGGTTGAAGACATTTTGAAACTAAAAGAAAAAGAGATAATGACCGTCTAAGCGGCATTTTAGTCCTTTGATAAAGTATATCCCAAAGTCTATCTGCAACAAGCGGGTGGGTTTTGGGATTTTTTCTAGCTTTGCGGCATGCGTCAATATATCTCACTCTTTCTCAATGGTCTGGCTATGGGAGCCGCCAATGTGATTCCCGGAGTATCCGGAGGTACCATTGCTCTGATCACGGGCATCTACGAACGATTGATCCAAGCGGTCAAATCTATCGACATGGCTGCGATCAAACTTTTGCTCAAAGGCAAAGTCAAAGAGTTTTGGACGCATATTGATGGAACCTTCTTGACGCTGATATTTAGTGGAGTAGGGGTGAGCCTGATTTCCTTAGCCAAGTTGTTCAAGTTTATGATGGAAAATGAAGTCTATGCTGTATGGCTGATGGCATTTTTCTTTGGCTTGATCATCATGTCTATTTTTTCGGTAGGGCGGACGGTGAGCAAATGGTCTGCTGTGCCGATTGTCGCATTGCTGATTGGCTTGGCCGTGGCCGTGAGTATTGCCCTTTTGACTCCTGCATCGGAGAACGAGGCGATCTGGTATCTTATGATTTGCGGCGTGGTAGCAATGTGTAGCATGATATTACCGGGCCTTTCGGGTTCATTTGTACTGATCATCATGGGCAACTATAAGCTGATCATGTTAGACGCTGTCAGCGAACTCAATATCAAAATCCTTATCCCCGTTGCGATTGGTGCAATAGGCGGACTATTAGCATTTTCTCGTATTCTGGCGTGGGTATTTGAGCGCTATCGTGATGTGACGATTGCTTCGATGACGGGATTTATTCTTGGTTCATTGGCCATCATTTGGCCCTGGAAAAACGAAGTACCCTTGCGCGATGAAGCTGGAGAAGTCATTCTCAAAAGAGGCAAAGAAATCGTCAGTGGCTTTGAATGGTTTATGCCTGACTTTGGTGATAACAATACACTGATCGCGGTTGCTTGTGCCTTAGTCGGAGGTATTGCCCTTTGGGGATTGGAAAAATCTGCCTCTGGATTGGCAAAGT
>JBGCFA010000183.1:0-17866 GCA_045106675.1 Bacteroidia bacterium | reverse complement strand
CTCGCTCTCCATGAGCTTGGCTTTGTAGCGCGTGGGTGCAATCATCTCTAGTTTGCGCAGCTTAGGATAAGGCAGTAAAACCTGAAAGGTTTCGATCTCGGTTTCGTAGCCCCATGAACGAAACAGTTCTGCCATGAATTCGACATTCTCCCGATCATAAGCCGAACCGACATGATGCGGCTGAGCAGAGAGTCTTTGCATCCATTGGTCGAGATTCTCGACTTGGAGGAGGGCGTCAAAATCAGTTTCTAATTGATATTGGGTGGCAGAAGACTCTGGGGAAAACCCCAGTAGTTGGGGGTTTTGAGCCAAGAGGCAAAAAGGCAGCAAACAAAACAGACTAAGAAGGAAAGGTTTCATGCGGATAAAATTAAGCGTTCGACGCAGTCGTGAATAAGGAAGATAAACCATAATCAAGAGAGCCGCTAGTAGGAGGTGATATTCCGTGTTTTCCCGCTAGCGCGGAACACTTGGAGTAAATTGCAGAATCGAGGATATTTAGAAACTTGATTGTCAATACGTCAAGCTCAATTTCCAAAATCGAGAATTATTCAATTTTGATAAAAATTTGAATCTCAAATAATAATCAAAACATGCTCTTATTCCAGTTTGGCCAATAGCTCCTTAATACTATTAGCTTTAAAAACTGGCTCTGAATCATCAAGGTTGATCAACAAGTTTTTTGCTTCTTCTCGCCGTTCCTGTCCTAATAAACTCAGGACTAGATACCATTGAGCATACTCATTGTAGGTAGTATCGCTAAGCAACGATCGAAGCGGTGGTTCTGCCTTGGTATACTGTCCACTGCTCAGGTAGGCATTGGCCAAATACAATCGTGCTAGGGGGTAAGTTGCATGATGATCGGATAGCTTTTCCAACCAAATAATAGCGTTTGAGTAATCTTGTTGATTGTAATACTCCATCGCCGACATAAGAGAATCTTTATCGGGGCCTAGATAGGTAACGATATCTATCATCGGTTCAAAGTGGGCGACATAGAGACTTTGGTTAGTAGTCGATGGTTGGATAGGGAGCAACCAAACCATGACTAACAGCAGCAATATCGCCGCTGCGCCATAGTAAAAGGAGGTCGGAATCTGGCTGAGAAAGTGAACCTTCTCTTGATTGTCCTGCTCATATTGGCTTCTAAGATCGTTTTTGAGTGTAGCCAATTGATAAGACCGAATCGCCTGCCGGGTTTCGTACATTTGTTGATAAGCGTTCTGCCAAGCAGTATCCGTCTCGATCAACAGTTCGATTTCCTTGCTTTCGGTCTCGCTGAGCGTCTCCTCAAAATAAGCGTCTAGACGTCGATATCGGCTATCGGATGTATCCATGAGGCATTAGATTGAAAAGGAACTGTTTTGTAGTAATATTCTAGCTTCTTGCATACAGAGGTACTTTTTATTCATTGCTACTTGCGGGCTTTCAAAACCCATCCGTTCCGCAATTTCTGTCATATTGAAGCCTTGGTCCCACAATAATAGTACTTCTTTACAGCCAGATTTTAATTTTTCAAGGATGCGGATTAGGCGTTCTTGTTTTTCTTTGGACAGCAAGAGCATTTCAGGGTTTTTGATTTCTGGCTTGATGACCGCTGCCTGCTCTTCATGTATTTGCCGAGTTTGCTCTTTGCGCAATTCATTGCGGAGTAGATTGTGCGCGATCCCTTTAAGATAGGAGGCCAGGCTATTTTCTCCTCGGTAGGTACCCTTTTGCAGATTGCTCACCATCACGGCCATTGCACTCCAAAACATCTCTTCATCTTGTCCGCTCTTGGCCCCTTTTTGGCGCAAAAAACGCATAATTGGTTTCTTACTTTCCTTGCAGAGGCGATCGATGGCCTGATCAAGACTACGCCCACCTGCCAGTATCATCTCTATTTGCTTTTGATTAGAAGCGCGCTGGCTCATAGCTAAGTGTGTATTCGGGGGGAGGTTCTAACTCGATATACAGAAATATTTTAGGCTCTCCAAAATTGAGGATTTGTAAAAATTTTAAAAAAAATCTCCTTGGCATGTTAGATCCGTGAGTTGAGGCGCTACTAGTCTGTGTATTCAAACAATTAACCTTAAGAAAAATGCCCAAACAAACTGAAGTCCGAGTGTGGAAAGTGTGCTGGAAGTGGGGATTCATTCCTTACCCCTGCCGTAAAATCGAAACCCGTTGGTGTTATGAGTTTTCAAAATTGACAGAAACTGGTTACGGATTCATCTGTAAACTAGTAGGTTGTGAATCTAATATCCAGTACAAATGGTGGGCCTTCTGCTTCAACATTTGGGGTTCTACGACCTATTTCAACATCACTAAGTGCTTTAAAACAGAGCGACCGATCATCGGCCATTGCGAGGAGGTGATCATCGATTAAGTCTTTTGTACAACAACACAAATATCTAAAACCATGGATACGAACCCCTATAAAAGCGAAAAGCTTTCGTACTGGGGAGTCTTAGGACTCTTCTTACTCTTGAGCATTACCGCCTGCGACACGACACCTGAAAATTTCGTAGTCCGGGCGGCAGATGTTCCCCTTTGCACTACTGCAAAAAGCGACTTATTTGACTATATCGAAACTCAAACCCTAGGTGTCGAGGGCTTTAATCCCGAGGATCACTATATCGGTAGGTTTCCAGCGGAACGTTACGTCAACATTAACAACTGGAGACCTTTATCTAGCTTCAAAAAAACACTGAGAGGTCGATTACATCATTTCAATGTATATGATGGAATGGGTGATGAGATGGATTGGAATAACTTCGTAATTCCAGCACCCGAATTTCAAAACCTTATTGATGAAGCCCTGCCATACAAAGGAGGTGCTGGATTTTGGTGTAGGGATGATGGTTGGCATGACTGTGATGGAACAGATGACTGTCTGGAAGCCGAAATCACACCAGATCAAAGGTTTTATCAAAACCCTTGGTTTCCCAAATCTCCTGACGACTCTCCTCTTGAAGGCAAGGATATCTGCTTCTATGGCCCATGGGTGCGAGAATGTTTCCATGGCCATCGTCCTGAAATTCATCCTTCAGAGTTGATCTGGTGGCGGGACAAATGGGGAGATGCTGATCTGTTTTGGCTGATGGCTATGCTCGATGATTCAAATCGTTTTGATGAGAACAATGAGTTTGATAATGGAGGGCAAAGCTTCCCCTCTTCATGGCGCCCTTGGGCCAAACCACCCCTTACTGCCCGTTTTCGTATCCCATTTGAAGTTTCTACTTCTGCCTTCGGCAGTCGAATGAACTTTAGTATAGGAGAATCCTTTGCCCATAATATTGTCACCCAGGAAGATCCAAGCATCCGTAAGGACGCAGACGATGGTAAGGTGCATGTACTGGAGTATGAAGGCAGAGAATTGGTTACTGTAACCGAACTCCAATCCAATGATTCACACATTGGGGTACAGTTTGTCGACTTATGCCGGACTTCCAACAATAAACTCAAGGGTTTTGTACAAATCTTGACTCGAATGGGAAAAGGTATTGATGACCAGGAAGGATATCATGTGCTTTATGTAATCCGAGACGATAAACCGGGATTGATACCAGAAGATCAACTCACACCAGAGCAGCCTCTGACTTATATGGTGAAGGCCGAAGGAGAATCAGATAGTCTCGACATTGTTAGAGACCAAGACGGTTTAAGCCTTATGGGAAATCTTCAAATCCGGGTGATTTCAGATTACAATCGAAAAGAAGCTGTTCCGAGCATCACCTCTATCCGAAAACAGGGAAAGAACTTATATTTTGCCCCTATAGCTAATTCAAAGCACTATCGACTCAAAGGCGTAAGTCTATTTGAACCGGCAGTATTTGACATCAGTTTTGCTGATGAGCATCAAGAAAAAGTTAAATGGCAGGGCATTGGTATGACGCCTCTACTGGAAGCCAAAAGTGTGAGTTCTGGCAAAGCACGCCCCTTGAACCAAAGCCTTTTACTTAAGGAAGTAGGCATGAAAAGCGAGAATCGCTCCTCAAGTCTACAGGAGGTAGAAGAATCCCTCTGGACGCTCAAAGCACTACCGATTTACGCGCCATACAGGAACGGTGCTCTTTCGTTGGAAGAAGGCAATCCTTTTAGCAAAACGCTAAACCGCTATCTTCAAGAGAAATCTGACACCTGGACTCGTTCTTTTGGACAAAAACAACCCTTTCAATTCAAATGGACGTTTGAAGCCAAAGACCTAAGTACAGGAAAGACAATAGCGGTAAAAAGCGTATCCGCTACCGGAGGAAACACTGCTGCTATCCAGATTGAGTATGTCAAAGATCCATTGACTAACAGTTTACTGCAGATTCATTTTCCCGAAAAGCTACAAGATCATTTGCTACAATTGGTAGCGAAAGTAGAAATCATCGATCCCTACAATAATGTGAGCAGTTTTTCTCAAACTATCTGGAATCATAGTCTACGAAGTCCGCAAAAGACCGATCTCTATGCCGCTGTTAAGGCTGAGCTTCCGATCTGGACGCAACAAGAAAAACTTAGAGCCCAAGCAGTTTACCAAGAAAAGGTAGCCCGCAAATTAAGAGACAACAGTATACCAGAATCTGCGGACGATCGTAGAGCCGAACAGATACTAATGGAGATTCAACATGTCAGTGCGGATGGTCGTATTGATCTGCCAGAACTTCGAAATTTACAATCAGGTGTAATGTATTGGTCTCAGGCAGAACGTTAGTATATTATATTGTAACCGACTGATCAACAATTTTTTAAGAAGAAACACCAATCCAATGAAAATTCGATATTTATATCTAGCAACACCCCAGCTTTGGCTGGGGATGTTTCTCTGCCTACTGCCTTCCCTATTGTGGGGACAAGATTTAGAAGTGGTTAAAAAAGGAGAAGTCCGCCTGAGTTCTACCCGAACCGGCGCCTCTGGTAGTGGTTATGAGGGAGAGATTCTATGCATCAATCCTGATAGTTCAGAAACAGTTGAGATCAAGATAGTGGAGGAAGTTAATAATCCCATTGAGTCTGTATATCTCGAGGTCGTTCTGATGGATGACAATGGGCAAATCATTTGGAGCCAGAGTCCAAGTTTGATGACTCGTGAGGTAGTACAGAATGCTAAAGATACCCTCAAGCAAAGCTTGGCTATTGATTTATCACAGTTTAATGGTTCCATCGCTAATGGTACAGGCCGACTAGAAATCAGGGTATTAGGTGATTTCCCCACCCAAATACCAGACATTATAAATGTAATACCCCCGACTTATCTCTTTGCAGTTTATGAGGTTTGCTTCTCAAAAGGCTGTAACTGTGGACTTGTAAGACCCTGGGATATTAGAACAGGGCTTAACGCGTCTCAACAATTGACCTACTATTCTGGTGGCTCTCAGACACCTGATAATGACATCCTTCGTCTGGGCAATCAGGAGTTAGCTTTGGTCGTTCAGGCTAAGGCCCCTGGCAAAAAATGGGCTTATCAGGGGGAACTAGGGCTCAATGGCTTACATTTTCAGCAGAGTCAACTCGATTCGGCAGGTGGTAGCTCGACTGATGTCGAGTATCAGTTGATCATGCTCAAGGCAATGCCGCTTCAAATACGTTTTCCGTTAAGTGAGCAGGTAGACTTGGGTGTGGGTGTTGGAGTTGCACGTTTGCTACAACTGGAAGCAGACGACACCAAGCTCCCCTTAGACGATATTGCATTCTCCAATTGGCAGGCGTATGGTATGCTAGAATTGAGGGTAGTTCTAGGGCAACACCTCTACCTCGCAACTCGTTATGAGCCTTTTTCTGCTCGGATGCAGGGAGTAGAAACCAAAGGTTTTGGACAATTAAGAGCAAATCTGTATTATTTGTTCTAGCCGTATATACACCATTATTCCTATGTTATATCTTAGGGTAAGATACTCTGTACTAATGATTTGCGGTCTGCTGCTAATAGGCATCAGACCGCATGCATATGCACAAGAACCTCAGAAATTGTTTGATCAGGCCGTAAGCCTGGCTTTTGAACAAGGAAAGTGGGAGGCTAGTCTCCCCAAATTTGAGCGAGCAGCAGACTGCTTTGTAGAAGTCGACTCGATATATGAAGGGATCGTATGCTATTTCTACATTGCCCATATCACAGCGGACCAATTGGGTCAAAGTCTTCGCTTGTTTGATTATCTACCGCAAATCAATGCCATTCGAGATAGTAGTCTGGATATTGATCTCCAATTGGGGATAGCGTTAGGCAGGGCCTATACTGACTATGGCCAACTAGATGTAGCACTGAAACTCCTCGACCAGTCTATTTATCAGGTACAACATAACTTTCACGATTTCCAGTATTCTCTAGCATCTGCATATAGCAACAAAGGAGAGATTTACCGTATTCAAGGTGACTTTATCACGTCATTGCAGTATTATGAGCAAAGCGCCCACATATTTGAGCAGGAACAAGTATGGGGAGACTGGTTCAAAGTATGGAACAATATTGGGCTGAGTTTCAAGCAGCAAGAACGGTATAAAGAGGCACTGCCTTATTTTGAACGAGCCAAGACGAAACTCAAAACGATCCCGGATATCGCTCCAATCGCAAAGACTCACCTGCAGGTCAATCTAGCGACTACCTATATGGAATTGGGTCGATATCAGGAAGCCGAAAGTATCCTAATGCGGGCTTTGTCAGACTCCCAAGAAATCGGCATGATCTATAAACATCTGGGAGATAATCAGTTACGGCTAGACAATTATACCCGCGCCCAGCATTTCCTCGACAAGGCTATGCGTTTGCGTAAGCAGGAATATCCCTTTCCCCATCCTTATCATGCTGCAACTCACAATACCTTGGGGACGCTTTATCACAAAAAGGGAGAGGACGCAAAATCCTTGCATCACCATCTTCAGGCAGTGGCCGCTTTTTTACCAACAAATACTCAACTCTCCCTTTACGAACTTCCTCCCTTGGACCAACTTTCTATCCATCCTGAGTTAATCGAGAGTCTACGTTTATTAGGTGAACGCTATCAGGCCTACTTTGAATCCTCGCAAGAGCAACACGCCCTCGAGTCGGCATTAGAAGTGTACTACTATCTATTTGATATATCAGAACAAATTCGGCAAGGTTATCTCAGTTCGGAAGCCAAATGGAGATTGGCAGCACAAATGCCCAGCATCTGTACCCAAGCGATTCAGACAGCCCTAAAACTCTCGGAACAAAGTGGAAAGGCACATTATAAGGAAGCTGCTTTCGCCTTTGCCGAACGAAGCAAAGCAGCTAATCTTTATGACCAACTCAAGGTGCTATGGGCCAAAGATTTTGCCAATATTCCGCATGCATTGAGGCAGCAAGAGGATAGTTTGATTCGCCTTAGAGCTGTTACTGAACAACAAAGGCTAGAGGCCATTGCCTTAGGTGACACTGCTCGTCAAAACGCCCTAAAAGATGATGCTTTTAAACTGCAAGAAGCGCAGCAAAAACTGATCGATCGACTTAGTCATCTATATCCAGCCTATTTCGAACTAAAATATGCGACCCATGTCCCTACGCTAAAACAAATCAGAGAGATCGCATTGGGCGTTGATCAAGCCATGATCTCTTATTTCACTAGTGAAACACAACTCTATACATTTACCATTACTCAAGATACTTTTCTTATTCTTGAGCAACCACTCTCTTATACCGTAAGCTTAGACAGCCTTTTGAGTCAGTTACACGAAGGCAGGACAATAGACTTCATCCACGCTCAAAAGCTGTATTCCGTCTTATTTGCCCCCCTAGAACCTTTGCTTACCAATAGCAGTCGTTTGGTGATTATTCCCGATGGTAAACTTGGTTATCTCCCATTTGATTTGTTGGTGAGTCATTGGAAAGAGAAGCATGCACCAGCATTTTTATTAGAACGCTTTGCCTTTAGTTATCACTATTCTGCCCGGCTATTAGCCGAACTTAAAAGTCGTTCTAAACAGACCTTTAATCGACCTTTTATGGGGGTTACCCCAGTTACCTACGCAGACGATCAACTAGTCGATTTGCCTTCGACTATATCTATGATAGAGCGATACTGCGAAATGTGGAATGGAGATTTCCTATCAGGAAATGAAGCTGAAAAAACGCTTTTGTTAAACGATTCGAATGGATTTACCATTCTGCATTTTATCACTCATGCCGTCTTAGACAACCAAAATCCGCTTTATTCCTATCTCGCATTTAACAATCGGGATAAATCCCAAGCAGGCAGATTGTATTTAGCAGAACTCTACGGTATCCAAATGCCCACTGAGCTGACCGTATTGGAAAGTTGTGAGACAGCGGGAGGAGAACTACGCAAAGGTGAGGGGATCATCAGTCTAGCGAGTGCTTTTACTTATGCAGGTAGTCAAAGTATTCTCGCTTCCAGTTGGAAGGCTCAATTAGCTGGCAGCAATCAAATCGTTTACTCCTTTTATCAAAATCTGCAGGCGGGTCAGGAAAAAGACGTCGCCCTCCAGCAAGCGAAACTCCGCTTCCTCTCGGAACAGGGCGAAATCCTGGGTAAGGCCGGTTTGCACCCGCATATTTGGGCAGGGCAAATGTTGATTGGAGATAGCCGCCCATTGCCTCAAACATCTTCATGGTGGCAATATGTGCTGACAATGCTAGTATTGATTACCGGGATATATGGCTTGGGTAAACTTTATCGTAAAAAAATCTCATAACCCGCATCCTTTATAATCAATCTTGCCTACACATCAGATACTGGTTTTATTGCTCAATCCCGTGTTTTCCCGCTGCGCGGAACGCTCAGTTTTGTGTTTTTTGAAGAAAATAATCAGTTAGGGTGGCGATTATCCAATTGAAGAGGGGATCCGGGTATGTGGTCTGGAACACCTCTGGTCTTATGGGAATCAAAATGAGTGATTTCTGGTAGTTCAAGGAACAGAAAAAGGGACTATCCGCTATCATTTGAATCCTGTGAAGCCAATTATCGGCTTGTCAGTACCTGTTTGTCCTTCAATAGCCTTGCTTTTAATTGAGCATACGGCACTTCCTGAACGGGTATATTCGCATCGAGGGCCAAACTGGCGGCTGTCGCGGCGGATTGGCCCAGGGTCATAAATACGGGCTCCATCCGGATGGAGCCAAAAGCGATATGCGAGGCGGATAAACATACCGGAACCAATAGGTTTTTACATTCCTCCTGGGGAGGAACAATGGCTCGGTAGCTAATAGGGTAAGGCCCAAAACCGCCTACTTCAACGTCTCCTTCATTCTTAACAAATCCATTTTCATCTATATAGCGCTGCATGTGGTGGGAATCCATGGTATAGGCCCCCATTCCTACGGACTGATCAGCGGTAAGGGAATCTTGAGTACAATGATGCTCTGTCATGACAAAATCACTGACCATACGTCTGGCTTCCCGAATGTACAGTTGGGGCGACCAATGTCCATGATTGACAAATTCATCTTTGGGCAATCCCCATTGACTGAATTCTTTTCGGATCTTTTCGGGAATGCGGGGATGCTTAGACAGGGTCCAGAGCAATCCTTTTTGATATATTTCATGCTCTTTGATGATCTGCGCTCTGCTTGCGTAATCTCCCTCTGGATACTCATAATTACGCCCTATATAATCCGTTGATACCGGTCCTTTGTTGTTACTGTCTGTCTTTCTGTTGGGCATGTTTGACATGATGAAGAAGGGGCCTTGATAGCCTGCTTCTATGGCTCTGAACAAGAGTTCATACTCCTGCTCCTCATATTCCTGCGGCTTCTCCACGAACACCCTGTTTTCCGGGACATCCGTCAAACACATTCTAAAGCAATATCCCTGAACGCGCTTATCGGCAGTGCCATCCATCGCGATTTTGGCATTTACGTTGGGAAGTAATCCACTGGTGGAATCGCCGGCAATTACATAAGGATCTACGCCATCAGGAAATTGGTGATACTTTCCCAATGCTTTTTGTACGCCATTAAGTCTTTCGTTGTATTGAGCATTGGATTCCCTACCAACAGTATAGCTGACACCACTTAGCGCCATCAGGTCTCCTTCATAGGTAGCATCGATGAATATTTTTCCCCGGTAAGATTTTCCTGATTCCATTATGATCCGGTCCAGGCTTCCCTGTTTCTTTTCCACCCCACTGCTGAGGTCAAGCCTTTCATTTGTGACAATTTCCAGATCATTTTCTCTGATTAATTCTTCATATACCTCTTGGGCTACACTGGGCTCAAAAGTCCACATGGACTCCATCGAATCCTGTATCTCATGATTGAAATACGCCTCAGCTGTCTGGCTATCCCAGGCCTTTTCGTCTGCGTATTTACGCGCGATCCTTTGGTAAAACTCCCGAGAGATCCCTCCGATCGCCTGCTTGTTCCCGATATCCGTGGCGCCCAACCCTCCGGTGGTCAATCCGCCAATATGCCCGGTCGGCTCAATGACAATCACACTTTTTCCCATTCGTACTGCCTGAACAGCCGCGACAATGCCCGCAGAGGTTCCTCCGTAGACCACAATGTCGTAACGCTTGTTTATCGTGTTGCTGCTTTGGCAAGAAGTCAAGGCAAGTAGCAACAGCATCATTATTTTCATCCCGACAATCTCTTTTATTTTCATGCTATGACTTCCTCTTATTTGTTCTTAACAATCTAACTTTAGCAAAAATACCGAATAAAGCTCGGGCATCATGCCTCTTCCGCTCCTTTGTCAATATCTATTATCAAATTGAAATGAGGCCTAAAACCCCTTCCATGCATATCATTTTCTGATAAAATTTCGGAATGGTAAACTTATTGAGATTTTGGGCTCAATCCCTCCACCTGTGAATGCCCGGAAAAACAATTAAAAATGCGTCCGGCATAAAACGAATGCAATACGACATCACCCGCTTCCCCTTTCCAAGGACCTGATACGCTTATTCCCAAATACCGTATCTCCCCCTATCAGGGAACGTTCAGTTTTGTGTAAATTGATGAAAATAATCAGATATGTCCTCCACCCGTCTCGCTGCTATCATGTTTACCGATATCGTCGGCTATACTGCCATGATGCAAACAGACCAGGCCAAGGCGATGGGGATAGTTAAACAATACGAGGCCGTATTAAAAGATCGAATCACCCATCACAAGGGCGAACTCCTCCAAACCTACGGCGATGGCAGTCTAAGCATCTTCGAAAGCGCTTCTGCCGCAGTCCGTTCCGCAAAAGAATTACAAGAGCAGGTACGCGATCAGGTTCCCTTGCGCATCGGCATTCACCTAGGCGAGATTACCATCGATGGCGAACACACTTTTGGAGATGGAGTGAATATCGCTTCGCGAGTCGAGTCGATGGGTGTAGCGGGTGCAGTGCTAATTTCCAGTAATATTCGTCAGCAAATCAAAAATAAGCCGGAGTTTGCATTGCAGGCACTGGGTAAATTCTCCTTCAAAAATGTGTCGGAGCCGATGACTGTCTACGCCCTCGCCAATGAGGGATTTGCCGTGCCAAAACCAAGCGAAATGAAAGGGAAGGGGAAAAGAACCCCAAACCCACGACGCCTCATCCGCCTAGCCAGCATTGGATTTATAGCGATGGCAGTAGGTGTTGCCATATTTTGGGCAGTGGGGTTTTCCAATACTGATAAATCTGAAAGTCTAAGCAAAGCAGAGCGTGAAAAACGTGTCGCTGTCCAGGCTTTTGAAAACAAGACTGGTGAAGCAGAGCTAGAAGACTATGGCTTGATGATCTCTGATTGGATCACCAAAGGGCTGATGGAAACAGGAGAAGCCAATGTAGTGAGTGCCGCTAACCTGCAATTACAAATTGAGCAAGCTGGCTTGCAATCAGGGATGGCTAATCCGAAGTTTGCTGATGCAACCGGAGTCGATATTCTCCTGCAAGGCCGATATTATTTACAAAAGGGAGAACTCATCATCCAATCTCAAATCGTAGAAGTAGCCACTGGCAAAATCCTCCATGCGCTAGATGTCATAGAAGGTCCCCGAGACCAAATGCGTAGCATGTTGGAGCAATTGACACAAAAATCCCTGGGATATTGGGCGGTAAGAGAACAGGCGAGGTTTGCCCAAAACCCGCCAGAATACGAAGCTTTTCAAGCATACCAAAGCGGTAAAGTGATGATTCCCAATCGCGAGGAATCCCCTATTGCCATCCAACACCTGACCCGAGCTCATGAACTAGACAGCAGCTTTTTTGCCCCCTTGCTACGTCTAGTCGCATTCTACAAAGCATTGGATAGAAACGGTTCGGTAGACTCACTATACCAACATCTCAACAAAAAGCGAATGCAGATGACAAAGTGGGAGCAGCTGACCATCGAAGGAATCATCGCAGTCGAAGAAGGAAATAATCTGAAGGCCGCCAAGCTTGCAGAGCAGCGCTATCAAATGGACCCCAGCTCTGGAGAAGCCAATATCACCGCCGGGCAACGATATTATATGGCAAACTACCTCGATAAAGCTAAGGCAATACTAGAAGCCTTTGACACTCGCTTTCTAAATCCCAATCGCAAACTGGGCACCCGTCCAAGGGTGATGGCCAGTCTCTATTTTACCTTGAAAGAATATGAAGCAGTAGTCAAGGTAGCCGAAACATATCCTTATGAGGTTTGGGACGGCGAATTGGCCTATTTCCATCTGGACGCACTCACCCATTTGGAGCGTTGGGATGAGCTTGAGGCGCAAATTGCTGTTTACAAACAAAAAAAAGATATACGGTGGTTTGAGGAAGGGAGAATGTATCAACGAATTTGCTCGCAACTCTACCTCATGGGGCGTAAGGCCGAATTGAAAAAATATACCGAAGAACTACGAAACACGAATCAGGATGATTTATCCATCGGGGCAGCAGCTTTTTTTCAAGGCTTATATCCAGAAGCGATTTCATCCCTGACTAAGGTGCTTCATGATTCCACACAATCTGTATTTCCCCGTCAATACGCGATAAACCTGCTCGCTAATTCTTTTGTAAAATTGGGAGATACGACTCAACTCCCCAAACTGGAAAAGGAACTCTTGAGTTTGTCCAATCAGCCCGCAACACTGCCTTACCACCAGGCAATCATCAAAACCGCCAAGGGGCAGGAAGCAGAAGCCATTAGACTCCTCTCACAATCCATCGATGCGGGCCTTCGGTTGGATTGGGTTATTCTTAACCAGGACGTGTTTTTGGAGCCATTGTTTGACAATCCGGATTTTCAAAAGTTATTAAAATCGAAAGGATAGCGAGCCCTTTATTTCTCCTCTCCGCTGCGCGGAACGCTCAATTGTTGAGGCGCAATCCTCGATCCCCAAAAATCGGGATCGGCATTACCTTTCCCACTCCTCGGAAACCTACAATTGTTGTAAATTGGAAAAGAACCTTAGTTGTGCCCACCCGACCGGCACAGATCAGTGCGGTGATGACTGCCCCCATCTCACGTACGATCGATACCGCAATCATGGAAGGTAACCAGAATTCTGCTCCCAATTCGACTAGAGGAGGTCGGGATTGTAAGGTCATCACCCATCCCATGATAAAGGCAGTGACTCCTACCAAGGGCAAAGATTGGTTGCCGATCCGTTAGGCTTGCCGGAGCATTTCGTGGACCTCAAAAAGCCGTCAAAACACTTCTTTAAAGAAACGTTCGGTAAACAGAGTCAGTTCGGCGACTTCGCTAACATACGAGCATCTCTGGACTTTGGTGTTTTAAAGTAGCAGAAAGCCTTTTTTCGGGCCTAAAGGAAAAGTCCCAATAGGCTCTGAGCTATCTCAAAGTCGCACTGGCAACTCATACACCCGCTTGCCACAAGCAGCATAGATTGCATTGACGATGGCTGCCGCCACTGGAGGAGTACCTACTTCTCCGCCTCCCATCGCGGGTTGATCTGGCCGATCAAGAACCTTTACCTCAATTTGTGGCGTATCTTGCATCCTAAAAATCGGATAGCGACCCCAGTCGCGACTGGTGATTTGTTGTTGGTCAAAGGTGACGGCTTCATTCAAAGTCCAACTAGCGGCCTGTATCATAGCGCCTTCCACTTGACTTTGGATTCCGTTAAGATTGATTACCTCTCCAACATCTACCACTGCCCACATTTTTTGTAATCGTGGCGTAGACTGCTTGGGACTTACGGACACTTTTGCTGCCATGGCACAGTAGGAAGTACTGTTTTTATACCGACAAAAAGCATAGCCGAGGCCTTCTCCAGCTGCTAGTTGTTGGTTCTGGGTCAAATACTTTAGCTGTTGGAGCACCGCTCTGGCCCGCTCATCTGAGAGATGGGCCAGACGAAAAGCAAGTGGGGGCTGCCCCGCTTTGTTAGCCAATTCGTCCATGAAACACTCGATGGCAAAAATATTGGCAAAAGCGCCCAAGCTCCGGAGGGAAGAAACGCGCAAAGGCCCATCAAAATAATGCGCCCTGATCTGTTGATTGGGGATATCATAGTAGGGATCACCATTACGGATACCGCCTTTGAGGTAGCCGCGCGACTGCAACGGCATAGGAGGATCGAGATGACGGGCGGCCAGCAGGGTTCCGGCTTCTCGATTGGGGCGGGTGCTGTGGGAGTCAGTCCAGATGTCAGCCTGCCACTCGTCTATGCGTCCCTCATTATCTAGAGATGCCGCAATTTCCATCAACATAGCCGAACCACAAGGTTCCCAGCTGTTCTCGTCTTCTCGGGACCACTGCACCTGAATGTGTCGCTTGGGATAGGCCATCGCCAACACCGCTGCATCGGCCGCTGCATCATCGGCTACCGTATGACCAAAAGCCCCCGCACCCGGCACGCTGATAATATGGATCTGCTCTGTTTCTAAGCCAAGCATACTTTTGATGGCTTCACGTAAGGGATAAATACCCTGGCTATGTGACCAGAGATGGAGCACTTTACCGTCATATAAGGCCACGGCACAGGCCGGCCCCATGGAAGCATGTAGAGTATAAGGTTTAAAGTATCGCGCCTTTAGTGGGAGACTACTGTCGCTGACTTTCCCTTTTTTCTGAGCGATTTTTGCTGGTGATGCAATCTCTTTGAGGTGTTGCGACAAGCTGGTTTGGGGCGGAAAAATAGTGGGTTTTGTCCATTCGCTGTGCTGCTGCCACCACCGGATTGCGCGCTCCGCCTCAAAAGACGAACTTGCGATAAGGCCGCAAAAGCGTCCGTTGACGACGGTTTTAAGGACTCCAGTAACGGCTTTTTGCAAGCCCGATTCATCAATCCGCACCAAGTCCGAACGGTAATTATAAGGGCGCAACACACGACCATAGACCATATTGGGAAACCGCAGGTCTTGGACAAAGATTGGTTCCCCACCTACCATAGCTCTGAGGTCATCGCGAGAAACGGATTTGCCTACATAGCGATAATCTGCTTTAGCCTTGAGGGGTACAGGCAAACTCACTTCCTGCTCAATTTGTCGCCCGGAGAGGAGCTCCCTAAAGCTAAGACTTCGTTTTTCGCTCCGATCGGTGATCTGGCCTTGCTGGCAAATGAGCTGGCCAGTTGGTAGGGATAGTTGTGTCGCAGCTAGAGCTAGTAGATGTTCTCGTGCGGCTGCAGCGGCATAGCGCACCGACATAGCGCTGTTGACGATAGAGCCGCTTCCTGCTGTATAACCCTCGTTAGGGGTTCGACCTGTTTCTGCTAGGACGACTTCTACCTGTTCCAAATCCATCCCTAATTCCTCCGCCGCCACTTGTTTGATCGCAATGCTGATCCCTTGGCCCAGTTCTACTTTGCCGCTAAAGATCCGCACTCGTCCATCGGCTAGCACTTCCAGCCAGGCATTGATGCGAGGGTGATTTCTCAGGCCAGCGGGTAATTCTGCTATGACAACTGGCTTCGCGAAAGTCGGACTAGAAGTAGGTCCGAGGGTAAAGGCGATTGTAAGTGTAGCGGCCTGCTTCAAGAAGTCGCGGCGTTTGACGGAGGAAGCTTTGCTGGGGATTGACATAAGTAGCTTTTGGGTCTAAAATAAGCTTGCTGGAGCAAAAATAAAGAGAGCTAGCAGATTTTACTTCTCCTGCCCGCTGTGCGGAACGCTTCTCTCAATCCATCAAAATCTCACTCGCCGCGCTTATCTCCTCTGCATAGTGCGTCAAAAGCTCTGCTAGTATCTCGATCTGCTTTTGGGCCAATACCCAGTCTCTTTGTTCGATCGCTTCGCGAACGCCGGGTAGCGTCTTGACGCCATAGCCTGTATAAAATCCTGGAGCATAGATATGATGGCGATACCAAGGTCGGATCGGTAGGCCTGCCTCTCGCGTCAAAGCACGTTCCATTTGTATCAGTTTTTGGTTGAGGGCGGCTTGTTGCTTGGCGTTGGGATTGCCACTATTCTGTGCTTGAGCGTAAGTGTTAGCCGCTTGGTAGACGGCTTCCATTGCATTTTGCAGCGGCGCAAAATTGAAATAGGGTACTGCCTCCTTGGGAGTTCTCGGCACGAATAGCTTTTGCGGATCAGCCACAGCAGCATAAGCCCCACTAGTGATCAATTGGTTTTCTTCTTCTGTTTGCTGGCGGAGATCATCGCCCAGTTTGATTACTTCTTGCTGGTAAGTGGCGATGGTATTAACCGCCTCCACAAAGTCCAAAGGGATAATATCAGCATTGGCGAGGCGTAGCGTAGTGCGACCCGCGATCTTCGTCAAAGCAATACCATAAGCAAAGCCCGGATCTTTGAAGCGGGTATAATGCGGATAAGTATCAAAATTGGTGTGATACTCTCCACCGGAGTTTTCACCTCCAAAACCCAAATTGAGACTCGCTATCCCCAAATGTTGGATGAAAGGAGAATAATCAGAACCCGATCCCAAAGCTGAAAGTTTATAATGATCAGGATTGCCTCTGCCTCTTACTTGCTGCATCGCATGCCAACGATCATAGATCGTCATATCTTTTTGAGGATCGTCAACGCTGCGTGGTATCTGATCAAAAAAGCTTTCCAAACTATGCGAACCTCCTACAGACAAAAAGCCTCGGCCATTGCCATCAGAGTTGATATAGGCGACGGCCTTTTGTTTGAGTTCTGCGGCATGATGCTCGACCCACTCCGTGGAACCCAAGAGTCCCGGTTCTTCGGCTCCCCAAGCACAATAGACGATGGTGCGCTTAGGCCTTTGCCCCGCTTTGACAAGTTCGCCAAGGGCGCGGGCTTCCTCTAAGACCGTAACCATCCCACTGATCGGATCATTGGCGCCATGTACCCAAGCATCGTGATGATTGCCACGGATGACCCATTCGTCGGGATAAGTGCTACCGGGCATTTTGGCGATCACATTGTGGGCAGGGCGTAGTTGCCAGTCAAACTCTAGTTGCAAGCGCACCTGAGCGGGACCGGGTCCAATATGATAAGTGATAGGTAAGGCTCCTCGCCAATTGCCGGGTGCTACTGGGCCTTCTAGAGCAGTCAGTAGCGGTAAGGCATCTTCATAAGAAATCGGTAGAACGGGTATTTTGGTCAAAGTCGGGGCGTCTTTGATATCCAAGCGTTCGGCATCAGCCGTAGCTCCATAACCCGGCGTCAAAGGATCTCCCGGATATAGCGGCATATCTAATACTGAGCCTCGCTGTACGCCAGATTGATGCTTAAAGGCTCCTTCGGGATAGACATCTCCACGGGCAAAGCCATCATCTGCTGGATCAGAATAAATCAAACAACCGATTGCGCCTTTTTCGGCGGCTAACTTGGGCTTGATACCGCGCCAAGAGCCGTAGTATTTGGCAATCACAATCTTGCCTTCGACACTGATACCTAAACGTTCCAGTGCTTCATAATCTGCGGGTATACCATAATTGACAAAAACTAGCTCTGCCGTAACGTCGCCGTCGATAGAAAAACAATTGTATGGGGGAAGAGATTCTTCGACTTGTCCGGTTGCGGGATCTCCTTCCATCTCGCTCTCCATCAGCTTGGCTTTGTAGCGCGTGGGTGCGATCATCTCTAGTTTG
>JBGCFA010000182.1:0-19917 GCA_045106675.1 Bacteroidia bacterium | reverse complement strand
GGCCTCCTCAAGGCAGCGCTCGAAGCCCAAGAAGCAGAACGAAAACGCATCGGCAGAGATTTGCATGATGACATTGGTTCGATGATTGCGACGGCTCGGCTTTTTGTACAACAAACTGACAGCCAATCGCCTCAACATGCTAAGCTCATGAACCAAGCCGACGATATCTTGATCGAAACCGTCAAGAGCTTGCATGTCATCACTCAAGACTTGGTCCCTACGATCTTAAACCAATTGGGATTGGTAGAGGCCATTGATGCTTTGTGCGATACCATCCGTCAAAACAGCAAACTTGAGCTCCATTTTCAAGCAGAGCCCAATCTCTCGATCGCCCCACAAGCTGCTTTGCATCTCTACCGCATCGTCCAAGAGCTTTTCAACAATGCGCTCAAACATGCAGAGGCAAGTCGCATTGATATCCAGCTGCGCAGAACGCTCAGTCACTTAGCATTCAGTTTTCAAGATGATGGGAAAGGCATCCATGCGCCTAGTAAGACTCCTTCGAGTGGGCTCGGCCTCAAAAATATAGAAAGCCGTCTTTCCCTACTCGCAGGAACGATGAAAATCACTTCTGACTCAGGGACCCGTTTTGAGATTCAAATCCCACTAGATCAATTGACCCATGAGTAGCCCAATCAAAATAGCATTGGTCGATGACCATTCATTATTCCGGCAAGGCCTACGGACTTTGATGGAGTCTCAATCTGATTTGGCAGTGGTCCTAGAAGCCGGCAATGGCCAAGAACTGCTCGATCAACTTACAGAGGTGGAGCTTGACGTGATCCTTCTTGATCTAGAAATGCCCCAAATGGATGGGATGCAGACCTGTGAGCGAGTAAAGCAGCTTTATCCGGAGCTTAAGGTTTTGATTTTGACGATGCACCAAGATGCTCGCTTGATCCAATTTATGCTCAAACAAGGAGCCAACGGCTATGTAACTAAAACCGCCAAATGGGACGAACTCAAAAAGGCGATTCATCAGGTGATGGAGCAGGATTATTACTTCTCTGATCTTGTCGGCTTAGCCATGCTCCAAAACCTCAAGCATCCTCGACAAGGCGTTCCGAGCATCGGCCCCAAAATCAGTCTCACCAAACGCGAAAAAGAAGTGCTCGACCTCATCGCCCAAGGTGCCAATACACCCGAAATCGCCGAAAAACTCTTTATCAGCCAACGTACTGTCGAAGGCCATCGCAGCAACCTACTCAAACGGCTCGAGGTCAACAATATCGCCGGCCTCATCATCAAGGCCCTCAAACTCAATCTGATCGTATTGGAGGATTTGTAGGGTTTTTATTGCTGCGCAGAACGCTTATTTCTGAGGGCGCAAAATGTTGCGCCGCTACGGATAAACACTCTTGGGGTCGTATTGGATATGCAGATCTGTTTTTGCTCCGCTTCGCGGAACGCTCAATCAAATCTTAAAAAAGAGCTGTTTTTTGTACAGCCAATAGCAAAGGCTCCAAGCGATTCCCAAGCTAAATAGGCTATTGAGCAAAGCGTTCCACGAAGTGGCTAAGCCCAACAAACTCCCCAATCCCATGGTAAAATAGCCCACAAAATCTACCATCCACTGCGAACCGACGGTCTCCATGAAGAGGTAGATGAAGATTGAGTTCATACCTACTACGGCAAAAAACCACGGCCAATTGCCTGTCTTGCGGATATCTACCCACCAATAAAATAAAGCCAGCGTCAGCAAACACCAGCCGCCAGACACCAACACAAAAGCACTGGTGCATATCCGCTTGATGATGGGCGTGATTGTCGTAAAATGGAGTCCATAACCGATCATTAAGCCAAGCGCCCCAAAGATGAGTATCCATTTGAGCTTTTCATTGGGTTTAGTCTCACTGGCTAGGATTTTCCCTGCGAGAACGCCCCAAATCGTATGGGCAGCTGTGGGAATCGCATTGAAGGTCACCCAGCCACCGCCATTGTTGAGTTTGCCCATCAGAAGCATATCAACGAATGAACCAAAGTTTTGATCCTTGACAAAAGGCTGATCGTAGCCATCAATGCCCGTATAGCGATAGAGGATTTCGGTGAGGAGAACTAGCCCAATAGAGATCACAATCTGTGTCCGATTGGACAGATGCATAATGAAATAGGCAATCGGGATGGTGATGGAAAGTTGGGAGAGTACATTCCAGAGCTCTAGTGTCAATTGCTGCCGATAGCCAATGTGCAAACCGATGCCAAAGAGCAGGAGGATCGCACTGCGTTGCAAGATATGCTTAGTGATAGCGCCTCGGCTTTGTCCCTTTTTTTGGCGACTCTGCACCGAATACCACATGGCCACGCCCACGATAAACATAAAGTAAGGCTGGACGAGATCCCAAAAGCGGAGTCCGTCCCAAGGGTGGTGGTGAAACTGTTCGGCAAAGCCGTGCAAAAAAGTAGTCTCCGTCAGATCAGAAAAAGCGCCATACAAACGGCAGCCTTCCGCGACCAACAAAAACATAACTAGGCCTCGAAAAAGATCGAGTGAGACAAGGCGAGTAGGAGACATATAGCGCAGAGTTTAGCCTTCGATCAAACCATTTTTTCGTATCTAAATCAACTTCACCAACTGATCTTGAAAAAACGCTCTGCTTGAAGGGGAAATTAATCTACACAAATTCCGTCTTCTCAGCTAAGTCCCTTGCTGTCGTGTGTCAGTAACTGGTGGAGTAATGGATAGGTATTGAGCGATATATGCAAGCATTTTGTCTGCTTAAAGGGTTTGGTTAAGACTTCATTGATGCCGACAGATAGGTGTCTTTCCTTATCAGAATATAGGCATTTGCTTGGTCGCAAAATTGATAATTTTGAGCTAATTGCCACAAAATCAGGAGCTTATTAGTTTGACGAGCTCCTTCAAGCAAGCGTTTGGCGAAGCACAAGTAAAGCTACAATCCCTCCTTGCACGCCTTCGACGAACGCCTTGTTTTATCTAAAAAAATAGGGTTGTGGCATAACAAGGCAAATCGATATTTTTAATGTCTTACAGTCATCGTTCCTATAAGTCGGGCAGTATTATGCGAAATGCTCGACGATAAGCTTATTAGGCCTCGCAGCATCTTCAAAAAAGGATCAAACTAATTATCAGCGGTCAACGAAATGTCTCGTAATTCGGTAAGCAATTCTTTTACTCTTTCGCAAAAGCGACTCTGACCAATCAGCCTCGTGATCTGACCGCTTAGGCCAAAAGACTCTGTTTATCTAGCTAGAATTACGATTTTTGGTAGTAAAATACGACTTCCCACTAAGCCTATTTTGATTATGCGTTTTCGTAGTAAAAAGCGAAGCCTGACTTTGCTAGCGTTAATCTGTTTCATCTTCCCGCTTGCAGCTTTGGCTCAAGCTCCTTCCTTCAATGCCAGTACCCTCAACCTTGACAATCTGGTCAATGTTGGCTCTTCAACCTTTTTACAGTTTGGGCCAGATGCTCGTCTCTACGTTGTAGAACGCTATGGCAATATCTTTGTCCTTGATGTTCAGAAAAATGCGGCTAACAACTATCAAGTAACGGCCTCCGAAACCATCAGTTTGGTCAAAAATATCCCCAATCACAATGATGATGGGACTGCGTCAACAACTAACAATCGCGAAGCTACTTCAATTGTTGTAACTGGTACGGTCACAAACCCAGTCATTTATGCCTCCTCTAGTGATGTGCGTATTGGTGGACCAAGTGGTGACAAAAATCTCGACACCAATTCTGGTATTATCACTCGCATCAGTTGGGATGGCAGTAATTGGGTAGCGGTGGATCTTGTGCGTGGCTTGCCGCGTTCCGAAGAAAATCACGCCAGCCACGGCCTCGAATATGTCGTCATCAATGGGACCAATTACCTCTTGCTCGCGCAAGGCGGGCATACCAATGCAGGCAGCCCTTCCAAAAACTTTGCTTGGGTCTGTGAGTATGCGCTTTCAGGTGCAGTACTAGCGATCAATCTCGATCAACTCAATTCTCTCCCGATCCAAACAGATGCTAATTCTGGGCGTCAGTTTGTCTATGATATACCGACCCTCGACGATCCTACTAGAGCCAATATCAACGGTATCAACGATCCTAACACTTTGGGCTATAATGGCATTGATATCAACGATCCCTTTGGTGGTAATGATGGCCTCAATCAGGCCAAAGTCGTCCCCAATGGTCCCGTACAGATATTTTCTCCCGGCTATCGCAACGCCTATGATCTAGTCGTAACTGATAGCGGTGCCGTCTATCTTACCGACAATGGAGCAAATGGTGGTTGGGGCGGTTATCCAGAAAATGAAGGACTTGGGGGCAATGTTACCAATCGCTTTCGTCCGGGAGAACCCGGTAGTACCTCTGCTGATAATGGTGAAGACAAAGTCAATAATAAAGATCATCTCACTCGGATCACTACTGATATTCAGAACTATACTTTTGGGAGTTTTTATGGCGGGCACCCTAATCCCGTACGAGCTAACCCAAGTGGTGCAGGCTTATTTACCCGAGGAACTCACTCTTCCGATCCCGGTGATAGCAATGGCAATGGATATACAGATGATTGGTTTCGTGATCAGGTCTTAGGGACAGGCAATGCTAGCTTTAGTGATCAATCTCTGCCAGTAGATTGGCCACCGGTGCCGAGCAGTATGGCGGATATCCGACAAGGAGATTATCGTTTGCCAAGCGGCAATAATCCTGATGGCGACAATGATGCTATCGTCACGATCATCCAAAACAACTCTAACGCGATTGATGAATATACTGCCACTACTTTTGGTGGGGCGATGAAAGGAGATTTGATTATCGGTCGCAATGGCGGAGGTAATCTGCATAGAGTTAGTTTCAACCCTGATGGTAGTCTCAAAAGCTACGACCAAAATTGGATTAGCGGCATCGGTGGCAATGTGCTCGGTGTGACATGCAACAGCAATACAGATCCCTTCCCCGGTACTATCTGGGTGGCCTCATTTAATGGCAATATCAAAGTTTTTGAACCACAAGGCACTATCGTTTGTGTGTATCCCGGTGATCCTGGCTATGATCCCACTGCCGATAATGATTTAGATGGTTTTAGCAATCTTGATGAAGACCTCAATGGTACAGACATGTGCGCTGCGGCTTCACAACCTAATGATTTTGACGGAGACAAGCTCTCCGATCTGATTGATCTGGATGATGATGGGGATGGTATCGCTGACGCGAACGATCCCTTTCAGATGGGTATTCCGAGTGATCTACCCGTGGTGAACGAACTATTCTCTGATCAACTTGATCTCAAAGGCTATTTGGGCTTGGGTCTCACGGGGCTCATGAACAATGGTGATCCCAATCCTAACTATCTCAATTGGCTCGACGATCCGGCCGCTTCCAATACTGATACCGATGATATTTATGGCGGTGCAGTGGGCGGCATGACAATCTATCATACTAGCGGAGATGCGGAGAGCAATACCCAAGCAAAAGCGTTCCAGTATGGCGTAAATGTCGATATCAGTTCCGATACCTTTGTCGTCTCAGCGCGTATGTTGCCTCCTTTCTACGCGCATGCTAGCACTGAATCTCAGGGATTATTTATCGGAGATGGGAGCCAAGACAATTATCTCAAACTCGTCTTGAGCGGATCTACGCTAAAGATAGAAAGTGAAAATGCGGCCATCCCTACGGGCGTTTTGGCCAGTCAGAATATCGGATCGATTTCGGGTAATCTTGATCTCTACTTTGAAGTCGATCCCGTTAGCGGTCGTACTCAAGCACAATACTCTTTAGACGATGGTAGCACCATACTCAATCTCGGTTCTCCTTTTGTGCTTAGCGGAGCCTTGCTCAACGCTGTACAAAATCCTGCTCAAGCCTTAGCTGTCGGGATGATCGGTACTGCTGATGTCGATGATGGTTTTGCCTCTAACTGGGATTTTCTCAATGTCTCAGGTAAGCCTCTCACACCGCCTCAAAACGTAGTTTTTCGTGTCAATTGTGGTGGTCCGACGATCACCGCTATTGATGGTGGTATTGATTGGCTCACTGATACCGGTAGTAGTATCGCGAACCAAGGTTTTGCCGTCAATACGGGCAATACTTATGCAGGGACTGCCACTAACTGGAGTCCAGATGTACCTGCTGTGATCGAGGTATTCACGCCTTTTGCAATCCTAAATTCAGAACGTTGGGATACAGGGACAGCGCCAGAGATGGAATATACCTTTGACGTGCAAAACGCTGGTAATTATATCGTGAGGCTATATTTCCGCGATGGCTATAGCGGGACCAGCACTCCGGGTAGCCGAGTTTTTACAGTAGTGGTAGATGGCAATAGTTATGCAGAATTAGTCGATGTCGATCTGAGTGGAGATTTTGGTTTTCAGATCGGTACAGTCTTCGAAATTCCGCTCAATACAACCGACAATATCATCAATATTGAATTCATCCACTATGTACAAAATCCTCTGATTTGCGGCATCGAAATCTTAGGGGCTCCTTCCGAGTCTCTCGTACTTGCCAAAGCCTTATTACAAGGCCCTTGGGATGGCAATGCTATGACCACTTATCTAGCTAATCAATTGCCTAGTGTGCAGCCTTTTTCTGGCGAACCCTGGAATTATCTCGGACTAGAAAACTGGAGCAGTCTACCTGTCAATACAGTTGATTGGGTGTTACTCGAAGCGAGAGACAAAAACAATCCTAGCCAAATCCTCAAACGTAGAGCAGGACTATTGCAATCAGATGGCGAAATCGTAGATATGGATGGCAGCGCTGGCCTAACTTTTTATGGTTTAGAGACAGACTCAGTCTATTTGGCGATCAAGCAAAGAGGGCATTTAGGTACGATGACAGCCGATCCTATTGCCTTGACGAGTCTCGCCAACACTGCTTTAGATTTTAGCGATCCTACGATCAATGTCTACGGTAATACCTCACGTCAGATTCTCAACAACCGAGCTTTGCTTTGGGCTGGCGACTCAAATCATGATGGTGCGATCAATGCCGTTGACTTCAATCTCTTTTGGTTACTCGAAAATGGTCAGACCTATCAATACCTCAATAGCTTGTCTGATTTCAATCTAGATGGAGTGGTCAATGCCGTAGATATTATCACCTTTTGGCGAGCGAATAACTCACGTATTGCTCAATTGCCTTAGATCTAAAGAGCCTCTAGCACGATATCTTTATACCAAGCTTCAGAGGGCGGTCCGGCATGAATTTGGACGCAGATTTTGCCCATTTGGGCGATGTCTGGTTCCATCTCGGTATAGTCTATCACTTGCTCACCATTGAACCAAACTTGTAGTCGAGTCCCCTCACAGCGGATGCGGTAGTCATTATACTCCGCTGCGCGTAACAGCCTGTCCACTGCCTCAGCTGGCGCACGTGCGACAAATCGATTGCGGCGAGATTCGTCATAGATAGAGGCCCAAACTTTTTCATCACCCGCATAACCAACATCTACTTGATAGCCGATCACTTCATGATGGTTGGGGATACGTTGGCTACGAATTTGCACTCCTCCATTATTGTTGTCAGGCCAAAACTTGACTTTGAGCCTTAATTCAAAATCGCCAAAACTAGCCTCCGTACAGAGAAACTGGTTATGGGGAATCGCTTCCTCAAGATTACCACCTACGATGGCTTGATCTTCAATTCGAAAAAAGTCTTTATTTCCCTCCCAACCTTTGAAATTCTGTCCATCAAACAAAGCGATCGCTTCTCCTTTGGTCAAAGGCTTTTGCGTTTTAGGCTTTGGCTTGCAGCCGAACGCTAAAACTAGGCTTAACAGTAAGTAAATAGAAAGCTGTGAACGCATCAGTCTTTTACAATTTTATGGGTGGCAAAGTGGCCTTCCTCTACTTCAATCATTAACCAATATTGTCCCGGTGACAGAGGCGATAAATCATAGCGTTCGGACGCAGTCCTCGCCCAAGACATCAGCTCTCTACCGAGTAGATCATAGCACTTTATGCTTTTGTATCGCTGCGAACTTTGCACGATAAAATAGTCCGATACGGGATTAGGAAAGATTTTTAAATCGAGCTTTACGGCCGGATCAATGGAAGTCAAGGAGCAAGCTGGATCATTTACATTTAAGCTATAAGTGATCGTATCATATACCACCGAGTCTTGTTCATAATCAGATAGAATGATCCGATACTCAGAACAACCGGGAGTGCCGTTGAAAAAAATGCCGCTGCCAAAATAAAAACCCGAATCGCCTGGCGCGAGTTCTGTCGGAATGGGACTAGTGCTAATTCCCGGCACAAAAGAGAAATTTTGATCCGCGACATATACTCTCCAATCGACTGGCCAACTGGGACCTGTTTCTACAGTCCAACGCAAAGAGAGACTATCTTGAGTAAGATTTGTTAAAGGAGATTTAAATTGGACATCGATCGGAGTGCTTCCCGTATAGAGTCTGAAAAACTGAGTCGTATCTAGCTTGATGACAGCTTGCCCCAGCGCGATGAAATGACAACATACGAGTAAAGAAAGGCATAAACTGCTTTTGATAAGAGCTGTTTTGGGGGTGAGCATACTTGATGAGTTAAGATGGATTTTGTGTAGCCTTTACTACTCAGATCGAGCGAAAGCATATCTAAGGCAAAGAGTAATGTATACATATCCTATTACTTAATCCAAGACTTACTTTATTTAGATAACATCTTCTCCACCCCTGTCCAATCTTCCGGTATACCTTCTTGCAATAGTTTGATTGACTTATGCAGAAACAAATCTGCAGCAAAATCCATTGGATTGACTTGTTTGACTATTTCAAAGGCGCTAATCGCAGCAGCAAAATCTTGCTTTAGGAAAGCGATTAATCCGGCATCAAACTGCTTTAAGGTTTCAGCTTTAAGTTTTAGCTGTTCGACACTTTCTCCATCAAAACATTCATAGACCATCACCGACTCTTTGCGGCCTTTGACTTGGACCGCGCCTAGTTTACGTAAACTATATCGATCCTGATTGTCGATTTGATTCAATGTATCCTCCGTCAGTAGGATAGAAGCCCCAAAATACTTGGTCAGGCTTTCGATGCGAGAGGCGGTGTTGACGGTATCCGAAATCGTAGCAGCATCCATCCGCTGGGCATCACCGATGATCCCCATGATCAATGAACCACTATGCAAACCCACTCCCATCTTGACTGGAATACGGTCTTTTTGAAGGCGATGCTGATTGTATTGATGTAAACTTTGTTGCATCGATATCGCTGCGTCCAAAGCTTCAGAAGGCTCATTAGGAAAAATCGCCATGATGGCGTCTCCTAGATATTGGTTGACGAAGCCGCCTTTTTCTTGTATTGCGGGGCCCATACGGCCAATAAATGAATTGACAAAGCGAAAGTTGTCTTCAGGACTCATGGTTTCTGACAGAGTCGTATATTCTCTAATGTCCGTAAACAGCACACTCACTTCCTGCTGAGTGTGGTCTCCTAGTGCTACTTCAGTGATCCTTTCCAGCCCTAATGCCCGGATAAAAGCATTGGGCACAAACTTGCTCGTCACGCTAAAGATGCGTTGCAAATCCAACTGAGTTTGGACCCGTGCCAAAAACTCCGCTTTTGAAAATGGCTTGGTCAAATAATCATTGGCTCCGACCTGCAAACCTTGTACAAGATCTACCACTTGATTTTTGGCAGTGACCATGATGACGGGAAGTTCAGATGGAAGATGCTGCTCACGAATTCGTTCACAGACTTCGTAGCCTGACATCTTGGGCATCATCACATCGAGCAAGACAAGGTCAAAAGGTGCCGCATTAGCCACTAAGTCCAATGCTTCGGCCCCATTGTTAGCGAATGCTAGTTCATATTGTCTAGAATTGAGATGATTTTTGAGCACTTTTTGATTGATGAGTTCATCATCGACAATCAGCACACGGATTTTGTCGCCAACTAGTTCACTCATTTTTGAGTTTACCTCAGTGATCGTCGCACCAAGTACTGGAGCAAAGGTCGTGGCGATACGACCTTTGGGGATTGTAGTGGGTTTGGCATCAGCCGGAGCGATCGGTAGGCTAAACCAAAATGTAGCCCCTTTTCCAATTTCACTTTCGACTCCGATACTACCACCGTGCAATTTTACCAATTGCTGCGAAATGGATAAACCCAAACCAGTGCCTCCAAATTCGCGTTCGGCAGAGCCGTCTCCCTGTTGAAACTCTTCAAATATTTTGCTTTGCTGGGCCGCATCTATCCCAATACCCGTGTCGGTCACCGAGATGCGTACTTGCTCTCCTATGATGGACGCATGTATGCGAACGCTTCCCTCTAGGGTAAATTTGACAGCATTGCCGATGAGGTTATGCAGAATTTGCATGAGACGGTTTTCGTCTGCGTATAGATACGGCAAATCCTCCGGCACCTCATTGATCAGTTCTAGGTTCTTTTTCTGTATTAGAGGACGATAAACGCGCATGAGCACTTTTATCTGGCCATGGAGATCACAGGCTGCTCGCTTCAGTTGGATATCATAGTTTTGGAGCTTAGAAAAATCCAAAAGGTCATTGACCAAGGAAGATAAGCGTTTACCGGCTGAGGTGATCAAATCAAGGTCTTCCTGATCATCAGGCTGGTCGAGGCGTTCTCGCAGAGACTCTGATAAACCAATGATGCCGTTGAGTGGCGTCCGTAATTCGTGTGAGGTATTGGCTAAAAACTGATCTTTGAGGCGGTCAATTTTTTGGAGCTTTTCGTTTTGCTCACGGACCATTTTTTCGTTTTCCTGCGTCTTGGCGAGCAATTGCTGTTGGGCATCGGTTTTGGCCTTTTCGACATCGGCCTGCTCCCACTCAAAACGCTTGGAGAGTGCATATGCCAAAAATAATACTTCCAAAAATCCTCCTATCGATACATGACTCAAAGAAAGAATATGGGCGGGTTGTGCCGCATAGAGATATACAATATCCATCGTTACCGAAGTGAAAAAGATAAAGTATGCGGTCGCATAAATCAGCCCGATACGGTTGCCTCGACGATAAGTACGAATCCCGATATAGGCTTCCAATAAGATCGTCAACAAAGCGACTCCTTGAGTGAGCGGCTCCGAAATCTCGAAAGCTAAAAAGGGACGAATGAAAATATAGCTCACCAAATAGATCAAAATCCCCACCCCAATGCGATACATCTTCGGGTCATATTTTTTCACTTCGAGAAACGCCAAGCAGTAAAAGAAGGCAAAAGTGGTAGAAATCGTCGGTTCTAAGCGAAAACCCTCCAGCAAATCCATATTTGGAAACACATATAAACCGTAGCCCTCCATCACAAATGCCGCATTGGCAAGGAAGGTTAAGACTAGGAATACATAGAAAAGGTAGATGCGTTTGCGTAAGCTAAAAAAGAGAAATAAGTTATTGAGAATCACGAAAATCAGGAGACCGGAATATAAACCATAAACGATCTTTTGTTTGGCTGCTTTGGCTTCATATGATTTATGATCATAAATATGAAGCGGGATTGGATGCATATACGAATACAGCCTAATATAAAGTTGGCTTTGTCCTGTAGGTAAGGCAAATAGTTGATAATGGCTGGCAAAAGGCTTTTCATAAAGCGGCACAGTGTAGCCCGATTTTTTCACTTGCCAAGTACTGTCCCCTTGTAGGATATACATATCAGCATAGGGCAAGAATGCTTGCTCTAACTCCAACCAAAGATCCTCTCGCTCAGGATTATCAATACTGATTCGTATCCAGTGGATAGATCGCGTCATGCCAAAGTTGAGAATAGGTTTGTCCCACCTCTTAAAGGCATTGCTTAGCGATCCACTACTTACCTGATCTATCGTAAGCCCCCCCACTGAGTCCTCGAATACCTCAACCTTATCGCCAATGTCTAGTTCATCCCAATCGTCTTGCCAAACGATCTCTTGGGCATTGAGATCGATGATAGTGCAAAGCAAGCATATGATCAAGAAGGCGTATCTCATTTGTATTTGAATGGAGGGGAATCATCCGTTGGGTCGGCTAAGTAAGAAGGGATATTGAGAAGGTAAGAAACAAAAATCCACCAGACCCAGCAGTAGATACCAAAAGGCAAATAACCCAAAAAGCCTAAAGCGGGCATCTCAAAGATATGCAATACATCTACATAAGGTATATTATATACCCAATAGCTCGGATTGAAAGTCTGTACTTCACTACCTACCTCATGATAGCCACTGAAGTAGTTTTGCCCTTCGAGGATAAAACCCACAAAAAAGTAAGTCAGACAAAAGACCAAGAATGGCGACCAATTGCCTTTGGCAATGGGTTTGAATGGCGTCCAAATATTTAAGAGTGAAAGCGTTATCCCGAGGATCGTAACGGGACCTAGCCAAAGCAAAAAGAACAAAGAGTCTGGCGAATAGCCGGTAAATAGCATACCACCCATCATTCCGATCATGACCGCCAATTTGAGCCATTTGGGGGCATCCCACTTGATGCCGTTTTCATAGCGTGGAGGCAACCATTTGATGGTGCGTAGTAAGGTGTACATCTCGAAGGCCATGGGCATCAACCCACCCGAGCCAAGAATTGAGTAGAGCAAAAAGTGAGAATCAGACAGTAAACCAGATTGCGGATAATACCAATTGCCCTGAACGTAGAAATTGAGATATTGAAACAACATCCAGCCGCCCATGGAGGCAACGCCAATCGCAAGCAGTTCACGCGGATTCATGCTTATAATCGATTTTCCTCCTGTACGGCGATAGACGATACCATCAAGCATAAAACTAATGCCCCAAAATATCGGTATGTCAGCCCAATAGATGAGCCAAGAAGGCTCAGAAGCTTTGGTCCAAAATAAAGCGATCGGAATGGCCCACATCACCAATCCGATCCAAAACCAGATCGGAAAAGCTACTTGCTTGATTGGTTTTGCCTTTTTAAGGACAGGCGCTTTGAAACCTACCCATTTTGGCAAAAAGTAGATCACTCCAATCCCTAAACCAATGATGGAAAAGGCAATCAAATAGATCCAACTAGTCGGAGGTCGGAGGTGGATCATTGATACGGGATAGTTGAAGTAACCAGCCGGTAGCGTATTATCGTATTGGATTAATGCCCCTAAATAAGGCAGTAGCATGATCGCCGTAAGGGCTAGAAGGAGTAGCAGGATTCGTTTCATTACTAGGCAAGATTGAGGGAAGGAGTGGGTTCTTGGTGGATGAGGTCTTTGAGTGATTTTACAAATAGTGTCAAGAGCATTTCGGTTTTGATGACCTTACGGTAACGATTTGCCCAAACTAGCAGCGGTAACCAATAGCTGAGAAATTTGCCTCTAGATACGCTGTTGACCTGAAAACAAGTGGTGTTTTTTAATTGATGATTGTAGGAATGTACCCACTCTTTTTCGTTAGCAAACTGATTGCCGTCCCAATCCTTCAAACCCACCATCTCACAAAAGATAGAAGCACGACGCTCCCGATAGGATTTCGAAATACCTGTTCCGGTATAGTAGTCTTCGATAATATCACTTAGCCTTTGGCCTGTCTCCGCGCCAATATCATAATGCTTGGCGATCACATAGGCATCTATATCCGCGATCATATCCGGGCCAGTAGCTTCTTTGAGGATATAGGCTTGCTCTTTTTTAGGCGTCAGTGCTTGTTTGTTTAGACGAAAATCAAATAAATAATCCGTACAAATCTGCGCGAGATCATCTAGCCAAGTAGTAACATCAGTATTATGATCTGCATGAGGGCCTAGTTTCGCCAAAAAGGACAAGAAGGGAGGGAAGGGCGTTACGATGGAGGGATAGTTAAAAGCATCTAAACAGCCTAAAGTATGGGCAAAGTGCGTGAAATAACCATCCGGCAATTTTATGATTTGATATTCACTACGACCCAATAATGGTACTTCTCCGGCTTTGGATGCCCCATAAACTCGATCATGATCGCTATAGTTGATCTCGCGATGCAAGGGCACATGCTTATTGCCGTCAAAGCTCCGCTCAGGCATACTGTGAGCTGTAGGCTCTCCGACTACTCTCGTTACATAGCGAGTTTGTATGTCCTTGGCCCCTCTGATCAGATTGGTATCCCAGCCCCATTTATCATAGTATATTTTACGGAGGCGAGTGATCATCAATTTGGTTTTGTTCTGCTCTCCTTCATAATAGTCCTCTTCTTCTCGCAGTAAAGTCAATAAATCTTGCAGACCGTGGACGGGTTCGTCTTCATGGCCTGATTCTGTCTCCTTGGACAGTAGGGGCATCACAAAATTTTCCATGGGTATTGAAGCTTTAGGAAGTTTTCTAAATAAAGTTACGCTTTTATTTCAAATAATAGGAATATCCGCATGGCTACAAATATTGTATTTGTAAAAAAGCGTAAAGGGAAAATGACGCATAGGCTGTCTCAAAATTGGTCTTGAACTTACACAAAATGCAAACACTGCGTCAGCGTAGAAATACGGGAAATGAAGCGCTCAATTAGCAGGATCGTCAGCCCTCCAATCTTGCTTTTTTTGCTACCTTACTCCCTTCCAAAAATTCCCTGCTATGAAAAAACATTATTTACTCAGTCTTTTATGCTTCTTCTTGACCCAATCCCTTTGGGCCCAAGGCACCCAACTATTAAGGCAACCTACGGTATCTGCTCAAGAGATCGTATTCGTATATGCCAACGACCTCTGGAAGGTCGCGCGTGATGGGGGCGATGCCATTCGTCTCACCACCAATGAAGGCTACGAATCTTCTCCTCATTTCTCTCCAGATGAGCAATGGATCGCCTTTACCGCACAGTATGGAGGCAATACCGATGTTTATGTGATTCCCGCCTCCGGCGGAACGCCCAAACGTCTCACCTATCATCCGGGCGGAGATATTGTCCAAGGTTGGACCCCGGAGGGCGAGGTGCTTTTTCGTTCTAGTAGAACCGGATATGCCACTAGACTCAACAAATTATACCGTATCTCTATGGAGGGAGGCTTCCCGACTGAGCTCGAAATTCCTCGTGCTGCCTATGGGGAAATTTCTCCTGATGGCAAATACGCCGCTTATATTCCGATCACTTTTTGGGACCCTGAATGGCGCAATTATCGTGGTGGGCAAGCGATGCCGATCTGGATTCTCAATCTCAAAAACCAAAAACTGCAACGGATTCCTCAACCTACCCAAGAGCGGCATTTAGACCCCGTTTGGTTTGGCAAGGAAGTCTACTATATCTCTGAACGTGATTATGCGGCCAACATCTGGAGCTACGATCCAGCCAATGCCAACGAAAAGCAAATCACCAAGCATCAGCAATTTGACGTCAAAAGCCTCGATGCCTGCAAAGACGCCATTGTCTATGAGATGGGCGGCTATCTTCACTTAATCGATCTCGGCACTGGGCAAACCAAGCAACTCAATATCAATGTCCAAGGCGACATGAATTTTGCCATGCCTCGCTGGGAAAACATCAGGAGTTCTGCCCTGCAGAACGCTCAAATCTCTCCCAATGGCAAGCGAGCGCTGTTTTATCATCGTGGAGAAATCTTTACGATCCCCAAAGAAAACGGTAGCTGGCGCAATCTCACCAATTCTCCCGGTGTAGCTGACCGCAGCCCAGTTTGGTCGCCTAAAGGAGATCAAATCGCATGGTTTTCGGACGAAGGCGGCGAATATCATCTCGTACTCTCCGATCAGATGGGCAAATACAAACGTCGCATCGCCCTACCTAATTCGACCTTTTACTACCAACCAAGCTGGTCGCCCGACGGCAAGCACATCGCCTATTCAGATACTGATTATAACGTATGGGTAATCGACGTGGAGTTAGGCGAGGCCGTAAAAGCAGATACCGATCGCTACGCTCACCCCAATCGTACGATGAACCCAGTTTGGTCGCCCGATAGCAAATGGATCGCATATCCAAAGCAGTTGGAGAGCCATTTCAAAGCCGCTTTCGCTTACAATATTGAGACTCAGCAAAAGCTACAACTTACTGACGGTATGGCTGATGTCAATAGCCTCGCTTGGGATCAGGGCGGCAAATACCTCTACTTCTTGGCCAGTACAGACTATGGTTTGAATTCGGGTTGGTTGGACATGAGTTCTTTTGACCCGCGCACCAATCGCAGTCTATATTGCCTCGTTCTTGCCAAAGATGGCGAAGCTCCCACGCTGCTCAAAAGCGATGAGGAGGAAATCAAAGAAGAGGACGAAGACTCCGAAAAATCTGAGGATGCTGAGAAAAAGGACAAAGAAGCGGATAAAGACATGCAAATTGATGCAGATGGCCTTGCCGAACGCATCATCGCTTTGGATATGCCTAGCCGCAATTATCTTGGTCTAGTACAAGGGCCAGAGATGAGTGTATTTGTCTTGGAAGGAGTCGCCAATCAGCCCGGTGCACTCATGCATAAATACGATCTCAGCAAATTGAAGCATGAGGACTTTCTCAAAGGTATCAATGGTGCGAGCGTCTCTGCCGATGGCAAGCATCTGCTCTATCGTCAAGGCCCTAATTGGTTTATGACAGGTACTGCTGCTGCTCCCCAAAACGGCAAAGGGAAACTCAATATCGACGCCAAAATATGGATCGAGCCGCAGGCTGAGTACGAGCAGATATTCAAAGAAGGCTGGCGGTATATGCGCGACTTTTTGTATGTCGACAATACGCATGGTGCTCCTTGGGACAAAATCTATGAGTGGTACTCACCTTGGATCAAACATGTTCGCCACCGTACCGACCTCAATTATGTGGTGGATATCTTGAGTGGTGAGATCGCTATTGGGCACTCATATGTCAATGGTGGTGATATGCCAGATTTGGACTTTGTGCCAGTGGGTTTACTCGGTTGTGATCTGACACATAGCAAAGACGGCTTTCAGATTAGCAAAATCTATACGGGTGAAAATTGGAACCCAAACGTTCGGGCACCGCTCCACCAACCCGGCCTCGATGTCAAAGCAGGTGACTACCTCGTAGCCGTCAATGGCAAGCCGCTCACGGCGGAGATGAATCCCTACCAATTATTTGAACAAACGAGCGGACGTACTATCGAAATTAGTGTCAGCGATAAACCCGGAATGGGTGGCTCAAGAGATATTATGGTCAAGCCTGTCGGCAACGAATATCAACTCCGCAATTGGCATTGGATCGAAAGCAATCGCAAAAAAGTTGATGAACTCTCCGGCGGGAAACTAGCCTATGTCTATATCCCCAATACCGGGGGACCTGGCTTTACCTACTTCAATCGCTATTACTTCGCACAGCAAGATAAGAAGGGTGTCATCCTCGATGAACGCAATAACGGAGGTGGATCAGCCGCTGACTATATGATAGACGTTATGGCTCGTACTCATTTGGGTTATTTCAACAGCAAAACCAATGACAACCGCCCTTGGACTACGCCTATTGCAGGCATCTGGGGACCAAAAGTGATGATCATCAACGAGCGTGCTGGTTCAGGTGGTGATTTGTTGCCTTATATGTTTAAGGCCAAAGAACTTGGTCCATTGGTCGGCACTCGTACTTGGGGCGGCTTGGTCGGTACTTGGGATACACCTCCCTTTATTGATGGCGGTCGTATGGTTGCACCACGTGGTGGTTTTTTTGATGTTGATGGCAATTGGGCTGTTGAAGGCGAAGGCATCGCGCCAGATATCGAAGTGATGCAAGACCCTAAAGCACAGCTAGAAGGTCGTGATCCTCAATTGGAGCGTGCCGTCGAAGAAGCTATGCGTCTGCTCGAAACCCAAGAGTTTCAAATGAAAGCAGAACCGGCTGCTCCCGTTCGCTGGAAGCGTCCCGATGGTTTTAAGCCTTAATATTTAAAGGCTAACTAATAGAAGACATGAATATGGAATGCTCGCTTTGCAAGCTTTTCCACATTCATGTCTTCTTCTATTTATATTATCCCCTCAATGCTAGTGCTCTTTATTTCTGCTAGCCAAAAAACCAATAGATGATCAGAACTATAATTCTCTTTCTAATCCTATTTCCTTCGCTAATATCATGTTCTCAGTCTCAGCTTCAAAAGGAGGGAATTGATGCATATATGATGCAGCTAAATGAAAATGGAAAATTTAACGGCAGTGTTTTAGTCGCAAAATCAGGATCGATCGTCTACAGCAACTCATTGGGTTATGCAGATGGTGGGAAAACCACTCCGCTTTCATCTGAGAACCTATTTGGCTTAGGTTCAATCTATAAGGAGTTTCCAGCGGTTGCTATTATGCAACTCAAAGAAAAAGGGCTCCTCTCTCTGGACGATAGTTTGTCCAAACATCTTTTGGACCTTCCCGCTTGGGCTGATCAAATCCAGATCAAGCATCTATTACAATATTCGAGTGGCCTGCCGCGTGTTGATTGGCAATCTTATTTTCAAAGCGGCAATGGCGTCAGTCAAAAGGTCGTGCTTGAAGATTTGCAAAAGCTGGAAACGCTGAGCTCTCCACCCGGTACTGATTATATCTATTCAAATTATAATCCCTTTCTATTGATTAGAATCGTAGAAAGTCTTTCTGGTTTGGATTTTAAAACCTATTTGCATGAGGAGATCCTTGTCCCTTACAAGATCAATGGGATCGCAATAGAACTCAAATATCCATTCGAGGGAACAAAGCCTTATGCCATGCCCTTCAACGAGAATTTTGAAGAGGACGGTATGGAATATGAGCTAATGACCATTTGTGCCTCACCTTTAGGTCTCTATCAGTGGATAGAGAAATTGGCTAATTTCGAGATCATCAAACAAGAGTCCGTCAAGCAACTCTCACAGAAATATGAGGAAGGTGAAGATTATGAAAGCGCCCTCGGATCATGCACATGGGAAAATGGAAAAATGACCTATCAGGCGCATCATGGCTCAACTGGTAATTATGAGGGCCTAATCCGAAATTTCAAAAGTGAAGGCTTGGCGATCATCATATTGACCAATCAAAAAAATCGTAACATCCATGAGATCGCTGACAAACTTCACGAGTTGGTAAATAGTAAGTAATGTTACATTCTACTCTCTTGACGGCACTATTTAATATGAAACCAATCTATCTCAGTCTCTTTTTGGCGCTGTGTTTTTCTTTGACCTTCGGACAAGGCTCCGTCGGCACTCCTACGAGTCAGGGCATCGCTCAAGTCGAGACGGCTATTCCTGCTATCATCGGCTATACGCAAAACTCACCCAGCAGCAATCGTCCTGCTTTGATCAAATCTTTTGCTGAGTATCAGCGACAATTTGGCAAGTCCACGAATGGCTATTATCTGTACGAGTCAGTTCAGCTGTTTTTTCAAAACGGTGGCGAAAAATGCTATGTCATTTCAGTCGGAACGACCAATAAACCCATCCTAAAGCAGACTTTGCTCCAAGGCCTGAGTATTAGTAAGAAGATGTCTGTCCAACTTATCCTGATACCTGATGCCGTCGGACTTACTGAAAACGATTTTTATGCGGTTCAACGTAGTATGGTCAATATCTGTGCACTCATGAAGGATCGCTTTGCCATCCTCAATACCCTCTCGCCTAGCAATCAAGCGAGTCAAGATTTCCAAACTTTTCGTTCTCATACCTCAGCTTCTGACCTCAGTTATGGTGCCGCATATTATCCGTGGGTCGTTACCACTGCCAAGGTCAGTGTCCCTCCATCCGGTGCAATTGCGGGTATTTATGCGAGCAAAGATCGTAATCAAGGCGTCTGGAAGGCTCCTGCCAATGTCCAAGTAAAAGGCATCAGCAGCCTGAGTCATAGTTTATCTACCGCTTCGCGGAACGCTGCGACTACTCATCCAAGCGGTAAATCCATCAATCCGATCGTTTCGATGCCGAGCAAAGGTATCTTGGTTTTGGGCGCTAGGACTCTAGCGGGCAATGACAATGAATGGCGCTACGTTCCTGTACGAAGGTTTGCGATCATGCTCGAACAATCATTAGAGAAAGGCTTGACATGGGCCGTTTTTGAGCCCAATGATGCCAATACCTGGGCAAGTGTCCAAGCGTTCTGCGAAGCATACCTCGAAAAACTCTACCGTGAAGGAGCGCTACAAGGAGCC
>JBGCFA010000181.1:0-12918 GCA_045106675.1 Bacteroidia bacterium | reverse complement strand
AGTTTCGCTTTGGCCGCCTCCACTATAAAACAGCTTAGCTTTAAGCGTAGTCTTGATACTAATACTGATCGCGCCTGTATACAAAGGCGAAGTCATACTAGGTTCGCTATCGTCAGTTGTATATCGTATTTCCGCTTGCGGAACGGGAGAACCAAGCGTTACACTGAAAGGGTCTAAGAAATAACGACTCTCAACTGAAAAATCAATCGGTGTATATAAAGCTTCGCTATTGACCGTTCCTGGACTAGGCAGTTCTAAGATTCGTGCGTTCTGAGGATCAGTAGTCCCTGGCAATAATCCAAAGGAGTGATAATTTTGTTGTTCAGGATAGGCATCGTAAGCAAACTCAATGCTAGAATGTGGACGCACTAAGGCTAAATATTCACCTGCTTTGTTGAGAATGAAATTGGTGTGTAAAGCGCCGTCGAGATTAGTAGGATATTTGTCAGAAGCATAGACAATAAGATAGGCTCCTGCAGCTAAGCTTAGAGACGGGAAGCTCCATTTGGCTAATTGAGTTGAATCATCGGTGAGGAACCAATTATCTAAGTTTACTGCGCTAGGGCCAGCATTATAGATCTCAATCCAATCTACATACTCTCCCTGCCCATCACTGATGAGGGTATCTTGGGCCGCCATCAACTCATTGATGAGCAATTGGGCCTTAAGAGGACAGGAAGTACAAAGAGCGAAGATCAGCCAAATTAATCCCTTATTGAACATATATTTTTAGGGGAGCTGTTCTGTAATCACAAAGTTACGACTGAAGCCTGTGTTTGCAGGATGACTCAAGATATTGATGAAAATCGGATTGCTATCGCTACCTCCACCTTGGAAGATGATTTGCCCATCCATATTCACATCTTCCGATTCATAGCCATTTAAGACATAGTTACGAGCAAAAGACGTATTGTCTGGTGCTAAAAGGATCTTTAAAAAGACCAGAGTGGGGTCATTACTTCCCCCTTGAAAGATGAGTGTATTGTTCTGATTAGTGTTCCCTGACCAAAGGCCCAATTTCGTTCCGCTTGACAATGTTTTTTGGGCGTGAGTGCCGTAAATAGCCGTAGCAGGACTGGTAAAATCGACCGTTGTGGGTAGCAGTCCTAGCGAATAAGCATTTGCCGTCATCACACCTAAATGATTGCGATGCCTTACTGAAACAAAATAATCTCCTGCTGATAAGAAGCGGAAGAAAATATCAGATTCCCCCTTGGTATCAACGACATCGCCATCTCTTTGCAATAGAGCCGCTCTACTAGCGACGACTGTACTGCTATCGGTACTACTACGCAACTCAACCAAGACCCAATCAACAATTGCATCCTGATCTATTGGACTACTAAATATGCTTTCTTCTGTAGTTTCAAGGTCATTGTGGCTCCAGCCATTGGCAGCGGTATAGGGTTGCGTAGTCGGAATTAGATTAGCTTGTCTTAGGCCGTCATTCATTAGACCACTAAGAGTATTATAAGGTCCGCTGAGCAGAACGTCCAAGTCAAGCGTGATATAATCAAATTGTGCTAAAGTGAAATAATTGCCATCCGGTAAATTCACGTCTTCGAAGACCAGTTCGCCATTTTCGATTCTGCTTGCGATGTTTAAAGAAGTCAAGCCAGTGGCAAAATCATCGCTTGTATTACCAATCAAAGCCCAACTCCTTGCTTCTTGTTCAAAACCTGAACCATTGAGGTCTATTCTCAAATCCACAGTACCGACATCGCCAGTTTCTTGCATCTGCCAAATTCGATCCATACGGCGCGCAAACAAGGGACTAACCTGATTAGAAGCGCCCGCGAGAGTGGTTAATCCACCATCATGACCGGCAACCCAATATTCGTTTTCATCTAAATCAGAAGGGTTTTCTATTTGTAGAACCGCTCCGTCAAATACATTGCGAGAGACCGTCTGTGTGAGGCATTGTGTCGCATCAAGGCCAATACCGACAAGATTATTGGGATAGGCAGTGTGATCGTAGTAAACATGACTAGCTACGGGTATGTCTAAGCCATACTTAATTGCTAAATAAGTCTCAACTCTATGACGCAAAGCATCATTTAGTTGAGCATCGTAGATGATCATTTCAGCTAAATCTCCCTTCCAGTGATTGGAAGTTTGATTGTCATTGCCAGAGCTATCATATTCTTGGCCGATTGAAGCACGATCTCCTCCAGAACTACTAAATCCAGTCCAATCAGCAGCCACTTCACCATTGACCCATCCTTTGGTCAACGTATTGGGCGTCATATTAAAGGAAGTCATGACTACTTGATCTCGCCAATCACCAGTCGCTAAAGAAGTTGCATCATCATCATAGATCAACTCTCCATTTGGTCGATGGCCAAATTTGACACGATTACTACCTCCTAAATGTGAGGATAAGTAATAGCCATCATCATTGTCGGAACGAGGGATAAAGACCGCAAATATCGCACTATTGCCATTGAGAGCACTTACCGCACCATTGATTTTCATCCAATCATTTGCACCATCAAAATATAGCGTAGGATAACCATTGATCGTAGTGGAAGAAGGGACGGGGCGTTTGCCAGCGGCAATAGTAGTTGCATTGACGTTATTAGGTCCTTTGTCAAGCCAACTTTCGACTTCTCCGCCGAGGAGATTGACTCCTGATGAGGCATCTAACCACATCGCGAGATCACAAGCCACTTGGCCAGGACTACATTGACTACTATCGACTAAACCATAATAGGTAATCACGAGACTATCACATCCAGCTAAGCTGGTCAAAAAGACGGTATCTTGCCTTAGATCAGCAGGATCACAAACCGTCGCAGTATAAGTAGTTATCCATCCTCCCGGAGGGCAGATACCCGTACAAACGGTAAACCAATCGCCAGCTTCTAAATCAATACCCGTAATGATCAACGTACTATCGACAATGCTTAAGCCTGTCGTATAGAGGTTGGGACTAACAAAATTACCATCAGCCTTATCGATCAATAGCCCCATGTTTAAGGGATTACTCAAATCAAGATTGGTCCCTCTAAGGTCAAATTCTAAATTCAACGATCCTGTTTCCCCAATTTCAGCACAACGCCAGGTTCTTTGCAGACGATGTGTATAACCAATAGGATTAGAGACAGTAAGACTACTTATAGGCTGTCCATCATGCCCCCATATCAAAAATTGTTTATCGTTACCGAAGGCTGTCTCAGCTTCGATCATCAGTCTCGCTCCGTTTTGACTGTTTTTGGATTTTGTTTGATTGAGCGTCGAAAGATCATCTCGACCGATACCGGCTAGGTTTTGCGCGTAAGTGTTATAAGCATTTACATTCCAAACGATACCTCCATCAGAAGCCAAATAATGAGAAGGGAGCGTCTGATCTAAACCAAGACCATATTTGAGCGCCAAATACGAATGCACTCTCAAGCGAGCTTGGTCGCTTAAGGTATCTGCATAAGCAATCACTTCGGCTATTTCTACATTCGAATACTGTGTGTTTCCTTGCACATAAGCACCTAATCCGAGTTGTTTAGGTGCACCAGTACTACTGCTATTATTGGCTAATAACTCTCCCAAAGCATAGAGACTACTTTGAGTGCCGTCGCCACTGGCGGTATAGAGATGGATATTTTCATCGACAGCCGTATTGGGTTGGTTGACCCATCCATTGGCATAGAATTGATTCATTTTCCCGCCATGATCGCCCATCAACCAATTATTGTTCGCAGAGCTTATTGATCGGCCTTGGTTGCCATCCGGACGCATCCGACTAACAGCAAAGACAGTATATGGCACATTTAGATCAAAGTTGGTAGCCATCTGATCATTGATCCCATCAAATAATATGACTGGATTATAATTGAAGTGTACATTGTCATTTAGTACATAGAGCGCTTGCCTAGATGTGCTGGCTTGGGAGAAAGGATGTTGACTTTCACTTTGATCGTCCCATATGCTGACAGGGCTGCCATCAGTAGGACTAGCAAGACCCGCATCAGCTCTCACCCAAGTGACTAAAGGATCTTTGATGCCACCTGGACCAAAGCTCGGATCATCATCATCGAGTATGTTCAAGATTGTATTTTGGGTACCATTTTCGGTGGCGTTGACCACATTGACGATGTCAATGATCAGGGTCTCGCTGATTTCATTGATGGCATCATCTATTCCTGTAAGGGTTATGTTCGCAGAAAGACTACCCGCTGGAATGGTCAATTGTGAAGCAATCGAGTAATCCGTTCCGCTAGCGGTACCACTAAAGCCTAAATCAACGGTGGTGTTAAGGCCTGATATATTGTCGAGGGCAAAAGTAATATTAGAGGTCCCAGCGTTCTCAGAGAGATCCGTAAAAGTTTGCCCACTAATACTGACGGCAGGCACATTATCATCATCAACAATCGTTATTAAGCCTTGCTGAACGCCGTTTTCAGTCCCATTGATCACATTGTCGATATCGACTGTGAGGGCTTCATTGCCTTCATATAAATTGTCATTGCTGGCATTCAAGCTGATGGCAGCACTAAGCGCTCCCGCTGGAATGACAATGCTAGGTGCAGAAAGATTATAATCTGCCGGACTAGCTTGCCCAGAGAAAGCTAATTCCACTTCGACATCCACTATCACAGTATTGTTGAGACTAGCAGTCAGCGTAGCTTGGCCTCCATTTTCGTTGATACTGCTAGGACTAAGACTAAAACTCACCACAGGGGCCGTTTCATCTTCAATGATCGTCAGCGTTTCTTCTTGTAAGCCTCCTTCTTCGATCGCATTGCTGACCGATATAATCTCAACGAAGACCGTTTCGTCTCCTTCAAATAGATTGTCATCAATACTGAGAATCGTGCTTGATGCCGAACTAGCATTGGCTGGAATGGTCATTATCTGACTAGCCAAAACATAGTCTGTACCGAGTGTTGCATTGCCTCCCAAACCGAGATTGACTACTACGGCATTGTTGGTTGGCACATTGAGACTAAGCGTTAGCGTAGCATTACCGCCATTTTCGTTGATCGAGAGCGGGCTAATAGATAATGAAACTGCAGACTTGCTCTTCAATACCAAGGTAAACAAATCACCATCCAGCAATTGCACGCCTGACACAGTGACAATATCATTGGTAACACTTATGCCCGAAGTAATGAGCGTGGCATTACTAAAGTTTAGGTCATTATCGACGATTAGGGCTAATTCTGCATTGACATAGTTCATTCCCAAGCCGTTCAAGTCGAAAGAGAGATTGACCGGATCTATATTGGTATTTTCCTGTACTTTCCAGATTCGTTTGAGATGTTCATAAGAACTCCCAGCGATCACAGAGCTAGCAACCAGATTCGCAGCACTATCATTGTGTCCACAGAAGAAGAAGCGGTTATTTGACAAGCTACTCTTTTGTAGCGTCAGCATTGATCCGGCATTGATACTTTTGGACTTATATTGACGAAGTTTCGAGACATCTGAACGGGCAATCGAGATCACATCATGGTGATAAGGCGCATTGGCGGTGGAGTCCCAAATTACATTACCATTGTTTTGATAGTAATTGCCACTCTTTGTAAAGCCATATTTTATTGCGAGATAAGACTCTACCTTTTGCCGATCTAGATCATCTAAGCTTCGGTTGAACGCTACCACTTCTGCAATAGAGCCCAGTATTTTTTCACCACCGATATTACTACCGGGTTGAGTAGCAAGATTGCCGCCAATAGCAATTCGACCTTCAAATTCGGACAAGAAAGTCGCGTTTCGATCATCAATTTCTTGACCGTCAATGAAAAACTTGCCGCTACCGCCACCTATCACATTACTGATCAAATCCCAATCTCCCACATCATCTAAACCGGTGGCAGAGCCATTTCCCTTCGCGATATAAGCATATTCATCATTGGCGCCGCGCTTGCTGAGGAGGTAGTGATTGACGTAGTCGACATTGACGATCCGAGCCCAATCATCCGAGCTAGGATCAATATTACCAACGACAAAGACACTCAATGAATCATTGAACCAGAGAGAATCTGTGCCAAGTCGATCATAATCAAAGCGTAGTGTAGGATTAAAATTCAGCGTACTATTAGCGTCTGATTCGTAGCTAGGCAAATCGCCTCCTACGTCCATAGCATCATGATCATCTCCAGCCACATCAGCCCAAAAGCCGACAGCGCTACCATCAGCCTGCGCATCAAGTACATCCGCTTGTAGCCAAAGCAATAAGTCATCAGTCAGACCGGCGGGACCTTGCGTTCGGCTAATGCCGAAAGTGAAATAATCACCATCAGCAAAGTTCAACCATGCCTCCAGATATAGCCCATCTTGCAAAATAAGCGGTATAGAACGCGTACTCGCAGCATTGAAGTCAGAAGCCGAACTTACGATCAATCGATCCGTTCCCGCAGGGAGATCCGCAGCGGTAGCAATCAATTTTACTTGACCAGGATTACCGACTTGAGCCACTCGCCACACGCGTGAAATGGCGATATCAGCCTGCCCGTTGACATCTTTGTTAAAGCTGGTCGTAGCCTGTCCATTATCACCCCAGAAGAGATATTCCCCATCTTGGAGATCCTGAGCTTTACGGATACGCACGATGCTGCCCACTTCACTATTCATCGAATTGCGCTGCTGGACACATTGAAGGCTATCATCTTTGCCGATCCCAGTGATCCGATTGGGATAGCTGGGATCAGTATATTTTGTATGCTGGGCTACCGGTATTGATATCCCATATTTGAGGTTGAGGTAGGTTTCAACTTCATTGCGCTCAGTAGTATTAAGGGCACGATCATACAAGATGATCTCTGCAATTTCTCCTTCCCAAAGACGGCCGTAGTTACGGTCTTCTACCAACTGATCTGCTTTGACATTGGCAGTAGTGATGACAGAGAGGATACTATGCTCTCCTGTATGCGCAGTATTGGGGTCAGTAAATGCAAGGCCGTTTTGTCGCCAATCTCCATTGAGTAGACTTGCATTGGCTTGAGTGCTACTGAGGATTTTTCCATTAGACCCACCGTGGAAATCATATACTGAGCTATGTCCCAATAGGGGTATATCATTTTGAGTACTAGGATTGTTCAATCGGTTGACCACAAAGACGGTCCTGATATCATCGATTTCGGTCATTTGCAAGAGGTCATCGACTCCGTCGAACGCTAGTAATCCATTGCTATTGAGAGAATCATCGTACCAAGTTGGCATCTTACTGAGATCGCCTTGCGAAACGCTTATCCCTTGTCCACTCTGATCCAGCCATGTATTGGCTTTAAGACTATCTTCTTGAAAAATAAAGCCATCAGCATCTGCTTTGAGCCATAAAGCGAGGTTTGCACTAACATTGCCGGGAGCACGAGCGACAACTTCATTAGCCGAACCAGGACTGATACTCCCACAGCAGGCCTTCCAGTTATAACCATTATCATTGTCTAATTCAAGGTTTTTGAGAGCGGCAGAGGGGCCATCCCCATCAGCTGATTCAGGCCAAGGAGCATTGTTATTGTAGTCAACCTTTTCAGAGGTTTCCCCTCCGGGGTAACGCAGTCTTATCTGCTCACCATTATTATCGAGCGATCCACTACCCCATTGATATACACTAAAGCCTTGTCCAGTCCAAAGAGTGCTATCCTGGGCGATGACCACATAAGACAATGGAGCCATGCTAAAGGTCAAAGTATCACTGATGCCATCATCAAAGTAATAACCGTTGAGGTCCAAAGCATAAGCAGAAGGGTTGTAGAGTTCGATAAACTCATATTGTTGACCATTGCTCGGATTGTAATGAATCTCCGTGATGATTGGGTCCTTAGACGTAAAAATCGGTGTCAAGACCGTATTTACGGCAGTATCAATAATGATTTCAGCATTGGTATTGCCGGTTTCTAGCCATTGCACAAAGCGATAGCCTTTATCTGCTTGAGCCTTGACGTGGATAGGAATATTTTTGAAGTAGAAGCCTGCATAATTATCTGGAACCTCAAAATCGACACTGTGCATCAATACTGAACCACCGCTAGAGCCATCTACGATAAAATTCAAATTAAAGGAGTCGCTACTGACGCCAAAATGAGAAACCATCTGAGCCTGAATCTTGTCAGGTCTGTAAGGCGCAAAGTTCCTAAACTCTTGAACGTAATTGTTCCAATTATTGAGTGAACTCAATCCACCTTGGGGTTGCCAGCGAGCAATATGCTCTTGGATTTCTGGTTCGACATGATCTTGAACTGAATCAACAATTTGATTGACACGAGTAGGGGCAAATACAACATTGGTCCATGTATTCATCCTTTGAATAAACTCATCAGCAAACTCTTGGTTTACCATTAGATCGCCAAAGAAATCATCATCATTTTTGAACTGACCGATGATATCTGCATCACGTTTACTCCATTGAAAACCGCGATCCAGATCATTGATCAACCACCGCCAACGCCCATCAGGCGTACGAGGTCGCCAAAAACGACGATTGTGTCGCCAACTCGTATTGCCGACATACATCTCAGCTATACTAAAATTGATATAATCATCAATGTCCATCTGAGTTTTGACATAGTCATAATTAGCCTGAATGGACAGATCATTATTCTGTATATAAGTCTTTAGTGCTTGATAATGGACATCATCTCCTTCTAATATTTCGTTGACGCCACTACTACTTCCGGGGACTTTTTTGATTAAGTCAACATTGTCAGGATCAACATCATAGTAAAACCGCAAATAATCCTGATTATACTTATCACGTAGATTGTTAATTCCATAATAATCGCCATTGATATAAAGGACCGTAGGCCGATAATGCTGGATGCCGATATGTAAATAAGGCGCCATCATCCCTTGCAACCAAGCGTCAGCAAACATTGTACGGCTCCAATCATCAGAAGAACTCCTGAGCAACCATGATTTGAATTGGTCGTTGGAAGTATTTTCGAAGAAAGGATAAGTAAGACTTTCCCCCGGCCTTACATCAAAGGAAAGAGATTTTTGGGCATAATAAATGGCAGTACGACCAAATAAACGACTATCTAAAATCTGAGAAAATGCTAGTTGGTGGGTACCGGGATACTCGAAGTATTCAAAATTCACTTCACGTTCCCAATCTGTTCTGCTACCTATCTGACCATTGTCATAGATATAGATGCCATCGGTTGCCCCCAAAAAAGAATCAGGATCGGTGATCAGGGAAACTACTGGTAATGAATCATTTAAGCCAAAAAACCACGTTCCACTGATATGCTTACTGGCAGCCCATCCCGACTTAAAAGCGCGGGCCCTCAATGTGGTGGTAGTGTCTATAGTCAGCGTACTAGTGTATAGAGTAGAGCTTTGAGTGGGCACTTTGCCGTCGGTAGTGAAATAGATATCAGTACCGCTAGTCGTACTAGAGATTTGGACGTTCTGGAGACCAGTGTACATACCCGGCTGCAAAGAAAACTGGAGGTTGGCTATCTGCGGCCCTGCCGAACTATTGCTTGCATTTGGGGTATTAGGGCTTAATTGTTCCCAAGTTCCGGCCCCATCTATCGTTCGTCCGAAGGCGACATCCGTAGCTTGTGGCCCAAAGGAGACGGAATCAAGGATGGTCGTATCATTGTTGATAATTTGGACCAAAGCGAGCTCATCACCTGATCGGCTCAGTTTGATTTTATTGGCATGAAGTCCCCCCTGTCCGGGATCATCATCTAACCAAATCAAGGCAAACCCACCCGCAGGAATCACATAAGGAGCCGCAATTTGCCATTTGTCCGGATTAGCAAAATCATCTGTGAGATAAAGTCCACCAATATTTATGGGGTTGCTGCTTCCATTATAAAGTTCGACCCAATCTTCATCCTGATTATATTCATCGACGATACCACTGCCATTATTAGCGAGAAGTTCATTGATAAATAGGTCAGTGATCGGATTGACATTTTGTGTAATGGCAGTTTCGATCACCAAGCGAGGGGCCTCGATGCTATCCGTTTCATAAGGGGTGAATATGCGCGTTCCGGTACCGGAAATCAGAAAACTGATCGCATTGCCACTGGCCCAACCCGGACGATCAACAATTTCTTGCACGATAGCCTTGAGATCTTTGCTTTGATGTCGATTGCTTGAGACATAATATTGGTCCCAAGCATTGGGGTTCCAATACACCACTGAATCTGTTAAGCTTCTACTGCTGAGATTGTTGAGATTAGTATTGAATGCCGGAGCGTTGTCAATATCTTCTCCATATATACTTAGACTGACAGGCATCGTATCCAGCCCTTCGGCCCTAAATCGGATATAAGCGGCTGTGATAGTCTGCCCAAAAGGAATGTTAATATTTTGAAATCGTAAGCCTACCAATTGACCTCCTGAGCTCCCCTCGCCCATCGAGATGGCGGTTTCGCTGAGGCTGACAGTACCCGCAAATTCGGAAGCATCATTGCTGCCATTTCCAATAGGCGAAACGACGGTAGCGAGATAGGTTTGTAAGGCTCCACTGCTACTACCATTGGGCCCTAATGGCGTAGGAGAACTAAAAATAGTAAAACTAGCCGCGCCATCGATGGTCCGACCATAAGATTGATCACTTATTTGTGGTCCAAAAGCGACAATATCAACTGGCGTCAGATTGGGTAGATATAGCCCTACCATTTCGCCACTAGCACTTAACTTAAAATTGAGATGTTCTGGGCCTTCAAAGGTTTCTTGATCTGCCCATAAAATGAGATAGCCTCCTGCGGGAACGATCAGGGCACCCGCTGGTACACTAGGCAACTGCCAAAAAGCGAGTGGATCGCTAGGGTTATCGGTAAGGTAATAGCCTCCCAAGTCTACCGGTGTAGCACCAGCATTATAAATCTCGATCCAGTCATCATAGTTGCCTTGAGCATCAGTGATGGTGCTCAAATTACTAGCCATTACTTCATTAACATACAGCTGGCCAAAGCTATTTTGAAATAGCAACAATGAAACAATGAACAATGAAGACCTAACAAAAAACTGGAGCATGTACCTACCTCAAATTTAGCTTTAAAATTAGCGTATACGCAGAGAAGAAAATAATCTAATTGGAAAGAATTATCACACCTCCGAATCATAATATTAGCCAAAAAAGATAGGCTAAAAGATCAAACGGGGTCTTATGGTCATATTTGATGGTTCAAGGGGTGTTTGGCTATCGGCAATGGTACAGTGATTCAACTTATTGAAATATGACTAAAATCCAAAAATTACGGATAGTCAAAGTGGGAGTAAAACTTCTCTTACTCCCACTTTGAAAAAGATATTATTATTTAGTGTACTTAGCGTACCCAAATTCTTTCGTAAGCAGCTGGTCCATCAGATCTTAGATGCAAGAAATAGATTCCTTGACTCCAATCCTGCGTCGGAATTTTGAGATGCCCCTCGCTTCCCCCATCCAATGGCAGGCTATAGATGGTTTGTCCTAATTGATTCGTGACCTCCAACTGATGCGCTTTACCGTTTGTCAATAGATAGCGGACATCGAGTTGTTCGGCCTCATTGATGACTTCCATCCAAACTCTATCTTGCAATTCTCCTTGCTTGACATGAACAGTATTACTGGTATTTAAGCTGCCGTCTTGTTCAATCAGGATCACGCGATAGTACCAACGGTTTCGAGTATTGAGATCCACACTCATATCACTTAACTCATAGCTCACCACTGCATCCTGGGCAACTGCGTCTACAATATCTAGTTCAGCGAAGCTTTTACCATCCGCAGAGCGCTCGACTATGTATCGCCATGCTTCGGCACTTTCTTCTACGGTCCAGCTGAGCTGAACGCTTTCCCCCTTTGGCCAGATGGCGTCGAAATTGACCCATTCTACAGCTAATGGATTAGAACAAAAGTCTGCTACTTGCAAAAAGTTGTTGGAGTAATCACACTCTGCCTCAGTGGCAAATGGTTGAGTCATTGGGAGAGGCTGCGACCCATCATCATTGATGACCATATACAAATCAAAAGTACCTCCTTGATCCGGCAAAATCGCGGTAAAAGAGAACGTACTATCTGTAGGAATCGCCAGTGTCAGAATATCATCATCAATAAAGGTCGCTCCTGCTACTCTTGGATCTCCATTATAAAAAGAGATATGGATACCAGCGGGGAGGTTTAGGTCCCCAAAATTGCTGATTGTATAGTCGATCAGAAGTTGATTACCCAAAGTTCCACAACTGGTGGTATTTGCGATAGAGGTAATCGCTCCAGTAAGATCAGGTGCGGGTACTAAATTAGTGCCGCCGGGACCAATACCGATCAGATTAGAAAACTGATAATCAGATATTTGGAAATTAGTTCGATTCAAGGGAAAATAGCCGGTACCTGGAAACAATTCCGTAAGCGTAGTCTGTTGTTGTACTGGTACAGAACCATCATCATTGATGTTGACACCAAAGTAATAAAACTGGTTCCAGATACTACGGGCAGATAGCCAAGGCGTACAACCTGATTCATATACTACGACATCCGTACCACACGTGATTACGAGTTCGGCCTCGCCGTCATGGTCCACATCAGCAATCACAGGATACTCATTGGAAGTATTGCTTATACATGGAATCGGACTACCATAATCTCTGGTCGTAAGATTGACGCCTGTAGGGGTATAGGCCAAAGGCCCACCATACATGATCCGTAAATTGTTTTCATCGCGATAAGTGATCTCGTCGACCCCATCACCATTAAAATCAATATAACATGGTAAAAGATGATTATTAGCTAAAGGGGCTTTGTTTTTTATCTTAATTCTTGGTGCTCCTAGAGAAAGTAGTAGAAAAAGAACTGATAATACGGATATAGAGATAATAATTTTATTTTTGACCATAAATTAATAATAAAGGAATAAAGGATTTTTGCTTGTTAATTTATTAACTTTAAGATGCTAACTATCCTTCTAAAGTTTCTAAATAGAATAGGAAATCATAAAACCTCGACTTCCCTGATTTGCCTAAAACTCCCTATTTTCCCTG
>JBGCFA010000180.1:0-5210 GCA_045106675.1 Bacteroidia bacterium | reverse complement strand
AAAAGTGTGTTTTGGGACTAGACAATGCTCCCTTAGATTTGCAACATACCAAAGTCTCAAAAGTGATGAAGAAAATTTTAAACACCTTAACTTGTCTGTTTTGTACAATGTTCTTTGTGCAAACAGTATCCGCTCAACTGGGTCTCAATCGTGATACGGTCACGGTAGAAACTGGCAATTGGGCCAGATTTGACGTTAGGAGTAATGATGATTCTACTTCTTATGTATGGCCAATTTGTGATTACCCCTTTTTTAATGGCGCATTTACCTCCCATGAAGGAGGTAGTTGGGGGATTTGGCCTGCCGATACCTTACGTTATCTCCCTCCACATGGCTTTGTCGGTGAAGACTATTTTCACTATGCTATTTGTAATCCTAATGGAAATCAAATGGATACAGCCCGTGTAACTATCTTTGTAACTGCTACCGATAGTGTCTGGCCCGGTGATGCCAATAGTGATGGAGTAGCCAATAATCAGGACCTTCTCCAATTAGGTTTGGGTTTCTATTATGTGGGTTCTGCTCGTGATAGTGTTTCCAATACGTGGGAGGCTAAGTCTTCTACCGACTACTTCTGGCCAGATTTTGCTTCTGGTCTGAGTTACAAACATATAGATTGCAATGGCGATAGCCTGGTAGATTGGAGTGATACCATAGCGATCAACCAAAATTATGGTCTCACTCATTTGCGTCCAGATGATACCGAGAAGACTGGACCTTTACTCTATCTTGAATTTTTGGAGGATACCTTAGTGGTCGGTGATACAGCTACCCTCATCGTTAATCTTGGTACTGATACTCTACCTGCCAGCAATTTACACGGAATCGCCTTTACGGCTAGCTATGATACGAGTTTGGTTGATGCCAATAGTGTTATGGTCCATTACGACAACTCTTGGATTGCTACCGCAGGACTAGACTTATTGACGATTGATAAGAATTTTCCGCTCAACGGTCAGCTTGATATGGGGCTTAGCCGCATCAATCAGCAAAACGTGAGTGGGTTTGGCGAAATCGCTCGCATCAAGGTGATCATGATTGACGATCTCACTGCAAAAGCAGATTTAGCGGAGGTGTTTAAGTTTGAACTGAGCAACGTATATGCCCTCAGCGCTGATGAAAGCCAATTAGATTTTAGTACCCAAAACGATAGTGTAGTAGTCTTTCAAGAAGATACGACTAGCTCTACTGCTATCCGCCCTGATTGGTACCAACAAGTACAGGTGTATCCAAACCCTGCTACAGACCAAATACAAGTCAGCTTACAAGGTCTCGAAGCCTTCTCAATACAAGTCGTCGACGTACAGGGCCGAGTGCTCTTATCTGAAACTGAACGGTTTAGAGAGAAAAACCTGAAGCTGCCAGCCCTCGCTAAAGGCTTATACTTCTTACAACTAGAAACTAGCGAAGGTCGTTACCAACAGAAGATATTGATTCAATAAGCTAAGTGTTGTGTTACAGAATGCGGTCCGCCTATAAAGGTGGGCCGTTTTTCTTGTCTATGAAAATGGTGATTATATATCATATCGTTCCATGAAGTGGGTAAATAGAAAAAAACCACTCTAAACTATTACCGGATTGTATTTTGGGACTGTAGGGTTTCGTGATACTTTGCTTTCATAATGATAAGGCTTATGAAAACTCAAATTACAATGAACCTCCGATTCCTTAGCTATTCACTGATTCTCGCCCTAACGTTGACAATGGACTTTGGTAGTCTCCAGGCCCAGACTGCTGGCTGGTTTACCGGTTTTGGTAACGCTACGCGGAACGACCAAGTTTCCCAAATGGCCAATGACCCTTGGGGCAATGTTTATGTACATGGTGTCTTTAGAGACAACACCAACTTTATCAACTTGAGTCTTAATTCGCCCGACGAAAAAGGATTCATCGGCCGCTTGAAGGCTGACGGTGATTTTGATTGGGTTTCTGAAGTTGATTCGATTCGCTACGCCAATGCGATGGCTGCTGATGGCTTTGGTAATCTCTATCTAGTTGGCTATGGTATAGATTTTACTTATAGACGTCAGGTTTTGGTACACTTAGATTCTAGTGGGCAGTATTTGAGCACCACTCGTTTTGAGGGTTGTGAAATTTATGATGTTGCAGTTGATCAAAACGGAGACGTCTTCGTAACTGGCAATATGGGCAACCACCTCAGCATGACAGGGGACACTGTTTTGACCAATCCCGTACCCAATGCCGCTAACTCAATGGTATCAGGCTTTATCCTCAAATATGATCCGGTCAATGATGTGGTTCTATGGGGGGAAGTGGCTCATACAGCTGCGGGTGCTCAAGGCTATGTTAATGGATCTCGATTAGCCTTAGATTCTCAGGGTAATGTCTTTATGACAGGCAATTTTCGAGATGATTCCTTACGTCTAGGAAGCCAGACTATTGGTTTTACACTACTTCCTGCTACTTGGCAGGCCAATAGCTACCTTGCTTATTTTGATGCAAACGGCAATGCCCAATGGATTAAAAAAGGTGTCTTAGCACCCTTTGGTGAGATAGCTGCTGATGCTAATGGTAATGTATATTGCTCCAGTACTGCTCGAGGGTATAATACCAATGGAACGGTTGTCTTTATGGATACAACTTTCAATGTACCCGCCAACCTGATACAGCCTTTTGTCGCGAAAGTTGATGCAAACGGCCAGCGGATAGGCTTTCATATTGAGCAGGCAAACACCTCTACTTATGAAAGTAAAATCGCTGTCAACCCTGCAGGAGAACCGATTGTCTCTAATCAGATTTATGGTGATGTAACGATTATGGGGACTTTGCTAAGTTCGCCAAGTATCAATTCTGCCTACATCCAGAAGTTTAATGCTGATCTTAATCCTCAATGGGTCAAGTTATGTCAAGGTGTTTACGATCCTAATGCCTTTAATGAAGGGCTAAGATTGACCGGTCTCGCAACTGACCTTTTTGGTAACTATTATTTTGGTGGTGGTTATCAAGGACAAGCTACGCTGGACAATTTGACCATCAATAGTCTTTCTACCAATCCCAATGACTCACTCGATAGCTGGGTGGGATTGATCGCAGACCAAGCCTTTGCGCTTCCCGCAGATAGTGTATGGCCTGGCGATACTGATTATGATGGCGTAGCCAATAACTTCGATCTCTTACCGATTGGTCTCGCTTATGGTACTGTTGGCCTCAATCGGCCGAACGCCTCTATCGTTTGGCAAGGCCAGCCCGCCCCAAATTGGTTTCAAAGCCTGTCTGGAGGTATCAACTACAAACATATCGACACAGATGGCGACGGGATTATCGGCGATAACGATACTTTGGCTATTAGTCAAAACTATGGTTCTCTCCATCTTAGAGGCGATGAAACCAGTGGTACTGGTCCCGTGATCTACCTTGAGTTTACAGAGGATACGATTTATGCAGGTGATACTGCGACTCTTCTCATCAATCTTGGGATGGATACGCTACCAGCAAACAATATCTATGGCTTAGGATTCACGCTTACTTATGATTCTAGTCTGGTCGATCCTAATAGCTTTCACCTTGACTATAGCCAGTCTTGGTTAGGGACTGCCGGTGCCAATCTCTTGAAGATTGACAAAAACTTCCCCGCCAATCAGCAGCTTGATATGGCGCTTACTCGTATCGACCAGCAAAACCAGAGTGGTTTTGGTGAGTTGGCTCGTATCCGTCTGATTATGGTCGATGACCTCACTGCTAAGGCCGATCTAGCCGAATCTCTTGCCATGGACATCACTAATATCTACGCCATCAGTGCAGACGGTTCAGTCGTGGATCTGATTGGACAAGGAGATAGTACAGTTGTTTTCCAAGAAGACACGACTAGCTCTACTGCGGTACAGCCTGATTGGTATCAGCAAGTACGGCTTTACCCAAATCCGACCCAAGATCAGCTACTGATTAGTCTTGATGGTTTGTTTGCTCAATCCTTTGCTCTATATGACCTACAAGGACGCTTGATCCAATCGGATGAGACAGCTTTTCAACAGAAAAAACTGTCTCTCGGCAATTTGCCATCTGGACTTTATGTCTTGCATATTCAAACCGACAAAGGTTCCTATCAGCAACGGATCATGAAAAAATAAGTCCAGCCCTGACAAATATGAGATAGTGTCTCTTACTCTTCATCACTTTTGAGACATTACGCGGTCCGCCTTTGGTATGGTGGACCGCTTTTGCGTTTTGAAAGTTTTATACTTCTGTTTTTCTTTTGTGATACTCTCCCCGTATCTATAAGAGTAACAATCCTAAAACAATGAAAATCATAATATTAAGTCTGATGAGTCTAGCGACTGGTTTTTTGTGGTGGGGATTCCCTACGGGAACGCCAGCACAAGCATTTGAATCAGAACCCTTGGTGATACAGAGTACGGGAGAAGGTTTTGCCCTTGTAGAATTATTTACTTCCCAAGGTTGCTCTAGTTGTCCGCCAGCAGATCGACTTTTACAAGATCTGCTCGCTGATGCTGGTGATAAAGAAGTCTATGCCCTCTCCTTTCATGTTGATTATTGGAATTACTTGGGCTGGAAAGATCCTTATAGCGCTGCCGCATATTCGGATCGCCAAAGAACCTATGCCAAAAAATTTCACTCCACCCGAGTTTATACGCCGCAAATGATCGTCAATGGTACCCAAGAGTTTATCGGTTCTGATAGAACGAAAGCCGCTTTGGCGCTAGCAAAAGCCTTGGCAAAGGCAAGCAATACTTTTCTAGAATTGAAGTGGTATCCGCAAAGTCAACGATTGCGCTACGAAGTAAAAGGCATTACGGAACCCAGTTTGCTGAGAATCGCCCTAGTAGAAAAGAAAGCAGAAAACAGCGTTCCCCGAGGGGAAAATAGAGGCAAAAGGCTAAGCCACGCTCAAGTTGTCCAGAAATACGAAAGTGTCAATCTCGAAAAAGATGCGGCTGGTGATTTGACTTTTGAAATCCCTGAGGATTTAGATCGCTCTCAGTTAGAGATTGTCGTCTATGTCCAAAATCAAGATTCATGGATGATAACGGGAGCCAATAAACTCCAACTTAGAACCGATTAAATTGATATCCTTTTTGCGCTAAATCGGAGAGTAATTTATCTAAATGTAAATACAGTTTGTCTGTCCTCAGGGGATTAGTGCCGGGATGAATCAATAGATGAAATCCATTAAGGCCCTCTTGTCTTTCATATTCGACAATGCTATTTAGAATATCTGCACTAGAGATATA
>JBGCFA010000018.1:0-18514 GCA_045106675.1 Bacteroidia bacterium | reverse complement strand
ATTATGGCGATTTTCTGGATAAACGGGAAAATGACAGAAGAGTGCGACTTTCTCCCTTTGACGAGAAGCCTTGATCAGGACTTTTTCAAGCCACTTAAGCTGCTCGTCTCCAATCGCACCATTCCATTTGGGAGAGTCAATTTTGCGCTTTTCGTAATATTCAGTAGCAAGATTGTAATTGGGAGAATCTTCTGGATAGGCATGAAAACTAATATCATTACCATTGAGTGCGACAAAGCGCCAATTATCAATCGGAAAGTCATAATAGTCTGCAGGCATATTCATTTTTTTGCGAACCATATCTTTTAGGCTATCCGCAACCGAAAAATCATGATTGCCTAACACATGCAAAGCCGGCATCTCTAAGCTCTGGTAAATAGGGTTTACCACATCGAAACTCTCCCAATCTTGATCGATAAAATCACCCAAATGCATCGTATAAGCGAGATCGAGGGTGTTAAAATGTGTAACACATTCGGTTAGTTTGCTGTCGGATTGCGAATATTTCCTCACTCCCGTACCCTCCACCTGGCAATATTGGCAATCCGCAATGATCCCAAATGAAATGGGAGTGTCTCGCTGATGTTTCACATGGAGTTGCCGCTGACATGAGTAGGCAAAAAACGAAAAGGCGATAAGCAGAAATGCCGATAAATAAATACGCTGAGTCCTGGGTTTCATAGCTTTCAAAATACAATATATTGCTCAATAGATTTTGTCCCATGAGTTTGTTTTACCGCTTCGCGGAACGCTTCTCCCCTTCGGTTAAACGTTCCGCGAAGCGATGGAAAGTGAATATATCCCTCTGTTGCGATCGGGATGACTAATTGATGGGTTTTAGTTTGGCTTTATCTTTCTCAAATCGTCATCCTGACCGAAGTGGAAGGATCTAGAGATTTTGCAAATCGAAACCGTGGAGATTGCTGCTTCGCAGAACGCTCGGCTTGATAGATTGCTGCCTCTGAGATTTCTCCCTTCGGAGAACGCTGGAGATTTTCCCAATCGAAACCTCTGAGATTTCTCTGCCGAAGGATCGGCATTCGAAATGGCGCGTTCCGCGCAGCGGCCCCAAAAAAAATAAGCCGATCAGTAAAGACTAATCGGCTTAGAGAGTTAATATCTTTTTAAAGCGAGGGTTTATTAATTCTTGATTAACTCACGCTCCAATTGTTCGAGAGATTTCCCTTTGGTTTCGGGAAGGATTTTGAAGAGGATAAAGAATCCAAATAGCGCAATCAATCCAAAAATCAAGAAACTAAGGGCATTGCCGAAATTTGATAATTCCCAAGGGAAAACCTGTTGCACCAACCAGCTGGCAAAGGAATTGATAAATCCCAACACTCCGATGGCGAGTCCTCTATATTTATTGGGATACATTTCTGAGAGCATCACCCACATGACAGGTCCCAAAGAGAAGGCAAAACAGGCCACGAAGCCCAAAATACCAATCAATACCATGGGGGCATTCATCTTAACCGCAGCTTCGATGATATCGCCTTCCGATTTTTTATATGCTTGATCGCCCAAAGCTGCTTTCATGGCGTTTTTGAACTCCACATCAGAGGTGTATAACTGATCTGTCGCTCCCGCTAAAGCGGTTTGATCGACACCTTCAAGGCTAGCAATGTTTTCTGCACTGAGTTGATAAGTGGCTTGATTGAAACTATAAGCACACAATAATAGGCTAACAGCAATCCCACCGATACCGATCAGCAATAAGGGCCTACGACCCATTTTATCAATCAGATACATCGCAACCAGTGTAAAGACAACCGAGGTACCACTCAGCAATACTCCTGAAGAAAAGGCCGCATCCGTACCAATACCCGTTTGTTTGAAGATCGAAGTGGCGTAAAAGTATATGGCATTGATACCGGTAACCTGCTGTAAGATGGCAATCGTCAAACCGACCAATAAGACAAAGCGTAAAGCAGGCTTGAATAACTCTGTGAGTTGTAACTTTTCTTTATTCTTGGCTTCATTGATACTGGCAATAATTGCGTTCCCTTCTGTCTCAGCAATATCTGCCCCATGCAGTCTAGCCAATACTGCTTTGCCTTCCTCATTTCTGTTTTTGCTAAATAGCCAACGAGGACTTTTAGGCACAAAAAACAATAGTATGAAATACAATACGGCAGGAATCATTTCAATACCCAGCATCCATCTCCATACATTTTCGTCAGTCAAAAAGCTTTCGCCGCTTGATAATAATCCGTTCAGATAGTAGTTGCTCAAAAAGGCAGCAAAAAAGCCCAGTACAATATTGAGTTGTTGGATAGAGACTAATTTACCACGACTCTCTGGGGTTGAGATTTCAGCGATATAAGTAGGTGCTAAGACCAAAGCTGCTCCAAAAGCAAAACCACCAATCATTCTGGCGATGTAGAGCATTTCATAAGAACCGGCATAAGCTGAGAGAAGCGCGGATATTGCATAAGCAAAACCTACACCTAGGAGGATCCTTTTCCGACCGATCACATCACTCAGTCGCCCTGAGACCAGCATGGCAAACATTGCCACAAATGAAGGAGAACTCACGACCCAACCTGCTTGAGCATCGCTCAGATTAAATAGGGGGACTGCAAATTCCATTACACCAGAAATAATTCCGGCGTCGAACCCAAACAGAAAGCCTCCGAGGGATACGACCAATGAAATAAAAATAGTTTGTTTATTCATACCAAGTTTTTGTAGTAGTCAATTTCAACTTTCCTTTTTATCGTTCTTCTAGTAGCTCATTAGTTGAAAACTTATAGCGGATATTCCGATAAACCGCGATATCAGTAACATCCTCAGGCGTATGTTGGGGAATCGCTCTAGAATTTGCTGATAAACGATATTTCCCTTTCACCGCTAATACTCGATGCCACAAGTGGCCGTGCAAGATAATCAAAGTTCCCTTTTTAGGACTAAGCACGACTTGACCTTCCAAGTCTTCGTGAGGATCACCCTTTGAGATCGCCCCTCCACGATGAGTTTTTGGAAAAACCACGGTCTGTCCTCCAGTGATTTCATTGATATCATGCGTATAAAACAGTCGGTTGAGATTAAAGTGTTGATGGTTTTCGGGTGGGCTATCCTGATGCCAAGCCTGACCTTTGGTGCCTTGTTGAGAAAACATGGCCATGAAGTAGAGTTTTTGCCAATTCGCTCCCAAAACAGCTTCCGTCAAGGCCAATACACGAGCATCTTTTTCGATGATATCGAACACATTGTTCCCGTCCCTAAAAGGAAACCAAGGGATCACCTCAGTAGCTGATTTTTGCAGAAACTCCTCCGAATGCTCCCATTTCGGTTCAAGGCCATAGTGGTCCAAAATGATGGCATTCAAGGTATCCATCATGTTTTCATCAAAAAAATCTTCTAAAACGATGAATCCGTTTTCCCAGAATTCTTGAGCGTATTTATTCACATCCATGATTGACAATTCTTTAGCATGAAAACCCCCTCGACTATTGAACATTGAAATTCGACATTGGATATTCCCGAGCGTTCCGCGAAGCGGCAAAAAATAATGAGCCGATCAGTAACACTAATCGACTCAAAAACTACTACTATCTTAGTTTAACTACTAAAACTAAAATCTTAATTCTATCTATTTCTCTAAGCTCATTCGAGAGTTTTAGGGGTTTTGCTCCTTCGGAGAACGCTAGAGAGAATGCGCATTATTGAGGGCTAGCTTTTTGCTCTATGGCTTGCAGTTGCTGCTCCATCGCTTGTACACGCTCTGGAATGCGTTCAGCCAGGTTTTCTTGTTCGCCTGGATCTTGCCTGAGATCATATAGCTGAGGGATCTTTTCAAAACCTCCTTCAATATTCTTGGCGGCTAACCAATTGGGCCGATCGCGCATGATGGGACGGATGTATTTCCAATCACCTTGACGCAGCGAAAGCGTATAGGACTCCTCTATCATAAAAGCTCGTCCCTGATCCTGTTGCCCCAACCAAGTCCTCAACATAGGTTGGCTGTCTAAATGATCATGAGCGACCTGAGGATTACCTATCAACTCTGCCAGAGAAGCCATCAAATCCACTTGACTGACCAAAGCATTGCTAGTACCGGCTTTTACGGTTCCAGGCCAATACACTATCGTCGGGACGCGAGTACCCGCTTCAAAGGCGCTATACTTACCTCCACGAAATGGACCAGCAGGACGATGTTGGCCAATTTTTTCTTCAGCCAAATCTTCATAACCATCGTTGAGTACAGGACCATTGTCGCTCGTAAATATGATCATCGTTTCTTCTGCCAAGCCAATATCTTCTAGTTCCTGCATGATTTGCCCGACCATCCAATCCATTTGCACGATAGCATCACCACGAGGACCCATCTTACTTTTGCCTTGAAAATCAACATGCGGCAAGCGAGGCACGTGGATGTCATGGAAAGAATAATACAAAAAGAAGGGCTGCTGCTGATTGGCACGCATGAAGGTTTTTGCCTTCTCATCCAAAATCCGTGGGAAGTCCTCATCTGTCCAACGCGCTGCCTCTCCCCCACTCATATAACCGATACGACTTACGCCATTGACGATGGTCGCGCTATGCTGATTATCCGCTTTGACCCGCAATTGTTCCGGATGCGAAAGTCCTGTAATGACTCCTTCAATTGGAGAACCGTAGCTCACGATAATCGAATCATCAGGATCTAAACCAAGCACATGATGATCTTCTAAATACACCGTCGGCACTCTGTCCCCCGTCGCCGGAATCAAAAAACTATAATCAAAACCAATTTCCAATGGTCCGGGGCTCACCGCTTCGTTCCAATCCACTTGACCGTCTCCTAGTCCAAGGTGCCATTTGCCGACTACCGCAGTAGCATATCCGGATTTTTGTAACATCCGTGGCAAAGTGGGTTGTCGTGGATCAATGATCAAAGGCGCATCACCGGGCAAGATCGCAGCATTGTTGCGAAAGGCGTACTCACCCGTTAGTAGCGCATAGCGAGAAGGCGTACAAGTAGCCGCAGAGCAATGTCCATCTGTAAACTTCAGCCCTCCCGCAGCTAGGCGATCAACATTGGGCGTTTCGACTCCAATCGCACCATAGCAACCAAGATCTCCGTAGCCAAGGTCATCGACATAGATTAGTACGATGTTAGGAGGCCGCTCATTCGCGGAACGCTCAGTTGCTTCTTCCTGACAGGCACTAAGCAGAGACAAAAGACCGAGGCAAAAGAAATAAGGAGTAGCTACAGAGAAGAATCTAAGGAGATAACTTTTGATCATTGCTAAGGGGTTCAGTCGTGTATATTTGGCGCATCTTATTATTTTTCTTTCAACACCACATCATCTAAGAAAAAAGGAGGGAGTGAAGGAGTAGCTTGAGGCTTATAAAAAAGCACTCGCAGACTGCTTATGCTATCCGGTACAGTGAACTCAGTTTGACTCTCGGTCCAATCACCAGATTTAGGGATTTCCACCTGATGAATCACGACTCCAGCGCCGCCTTCTTGCTTGAGAGACATACTAAAGGTATTGGGCACTGTATCACGCCACTTACTGAAAAAGTCTAGCGTATAGGTCTGATTGGGCTTTACCGTGATGACTTGAAAGAGTGAGCCATCATTGTTTTCGATCCGACCCATAAAGCCTCCCGTATGTGGCTCAGTAGTTGCGGAGGTAAGTACACCAGATTTAAAGCCCTGCCAAGGAGTTTTTTCTCCTGTCTCAAAGGTACCGTTTGTGATTAGGTTATCGGGGTCTTCGATGACGACTTCGGTTTCAATGCCAGGTCCAGCATCTGCATTAGGCTCGTAGGAAGCATAATATTGACCGAGGGGAGTGAGTTTGTTGTCGGCATCAAAGAGACTCGAAGGTGCTAAGGCTGCATTGTCAGGCCCACTGCTAAACCATGAAAAGCGCTCGATATACTCCGCAGCATACAACTGAGGCATCAAAGTCTGCATAAAGGATCGTATCTCTGAAGCTGAATAGCGATTATCAGCCGGAGTGCCAGCATTCCAGTCGGCGACGGCAAACTCGGTGATCCAAATTGGTAGATCAAAACGTTCGTAGGTCTCCTTCATCTTATTAATGAAGTTATCGACATTGGCTCCACCATAACTATGCACACAGACAAAGTCAATACGTAGATTTTGTGCTTTGGCCTTTTGCATAAATTCAATCATCCAATCATTGCTGGGAGAGACAGTAGCCGGACTCCCTATGGGAACGCCTATCTCTTCTAAACGAGGCCAAAGAGCGATGGCTTCATCCACCGTCATATTGGCTTGAGTGGCCCCGTCTGGCTCATTGAAACCGAGGATATAATCAATTTTACCCTCTGCGGCGAGTTGCTTGAGGCGATTGATATTGTCATCATTGACGCTGCCCTTACCCCAAAACATCGGTACAAACTCAACATTAGTTGGTATTTTTTCATCGAGCTTATTGCTCCATGAGTAATGCCAATATGGTTTCAAATTGGCTACTCTAAACGACCAATTTGCCTTATTATGAGAAAATGCAGCGCCTTTTTTATCGACCGAATCAACCGTAGGTGGTTTTTGGGCCGGGATCTCAGGGATTTCTTCTTTACAAGCTAAGCTGAGAAATAAACTGAGGCATATTAAATAGGGGAGAAATTTCATGATGGTTTTTTTGATGAAAGCAGTTTGGATTCAAGCGTTCCGCGAAGCAGAAAAAAATGTCGAATATCCAAGCTCAAGCTTGAAGGCTGAAAGAACTCCTTGAATATTGAAATTCGACATTGGATATTCCCAAGCGTTCCGCGAAGCGATATAGAAAAGCTTTACCAAGCAGCATTTTGCTGCAATTGCGGATTGGCGTCTAATTCTGATTGAGGAATCGGGAACACTTCTGAGCGACCTCCCTGATAAAGAGGAGAATAAGCCTTCACTCCGTCAGTAACATCGTCTTGCATTCGAGCATAAGCTTGATCCATTTCGCCCCAGCGTTTGAGGTCAAAAAAGCGTAGGGCTTCAAAGGCAAGTTCGACGCGGCGCTCATGGCGAACGATTGCTCTCAAGTCTTCGACCGAAAGACCACTGCCCTCCACGTCTTCAATGCGAGGCATGCCGACTGAAGTACGCTGACGCACCTGATTGATGAGATCATACACCTCTTGGCCAGTATTGCCGCTTTCGATCAAGGCTTCGGCCCGCATCAATAATACATCGGCATAACGCACGATATAAAAATCCTGTGAACCGTTGCCTGCAGGACCAGTACCATCATCCGCATTGCCACGACGGAGATACTTTTTCAGAGCGAAGCCAGTGGCAGTATTACCACGGAACATCTTCTCTGGGTCTGTCAAGAAGGTATCATCCGTAAACCAGATAGAGGCTCTCAGACGTGGATCGATAGAATCGCGCTTGGTGATGGGATCTAAAGTTGTCGGCAGGCCATCGATGCCATAGTATTCTTTGACCAAGTTGGGCATAGGTTGGTGATCAACCTTTGGAATACCTAAGTAAGTCGCAGAGAAAGTCTCTCCATTATCAGTATCAGCTGTCTGAAAAAACCTAACAGCAAAGACAATTTCCGCAGAGGTCTCGCCTTCGGGCGTAAATAGTTTTTCATAATCATTGTCTAAGCTGTAACCCAAATTCATCACTTGCTCAGCGGCTGAGGCAGCCATGCTAAATTGCTGGTCAAATAGATAGACACGCGTCAACAAACCCAAAGCTGCACCCTGAGTTGCATATCCATATTGACTAAAAGGTCGAGTAGAAGGCAACTGAGCCGAAGCTTGATTGAGATCGACCATGATCGCATCAAGGATTTCACGCTGCGTGTTTTTAGCCACATAAGCATCTTCCAATTCTTGAGGCTCAAGAATCAGCGGCACATCTTCATAGGTTACCGCAAGGTTGAAGTATAATAAAGCACGTAAAAACATCGCTTGCCCCTGAATATCGAGCTTCGCGGCTTCTTCTAACTGCCCAGCAGGCAATTGGTCTAACTGAGCGATCACACTATTCGCGCGGGCGATACCGATATAAGATTGGTCCCAAAGCGTACTGAAAAAGTTGTTAGCAGGGTCAATGTTTCCTTCAACAAATAAACCGGGGCCTTCCCATTTCCATTGATTCTTGAAGTTGTCGGTGAGGCTTTCATGGCTAAAGATGCTACCAGTGCCATTAAGTACGCCACCGTAGAGTTGGCGAGTTTGCAGGGCAGTATAAACCCCATTGATCGCCAATTGGGCATCGTCAGCTGATTGCCAGAAGTTTTCGGCCGAGACTTGAGTTTCGGACTGTACGTCCAGAAAATCGGCATTACATCCGCCTATTAGTAAGGCGAGTCCTATGATAATCCCTATTTTTTTCATCAGGTAGATTCTTTGCTTTGAGTAAAACTTGAGAAGTAGCTTAAAGCGATACATTTAGGCCCAAGGTGAAGACTTTATATATCGGAAAATTGCGCGCGTTGAAATTGCCAGAGGCACGCTCTGGGTCAAAGTTTTCGAGCTGGCTGAAGGTCAAAATGTTTTGTCCAGAAGCATATACCCTTAGCTGAGTGAGTCCAATTGCTTGCGTCAAATTCTCCGGTAAAGTGTAGCCTAGCTCGATATTTTTGAGGCGTAGGTAGGAGGCATCTTGAATATAGAAGGTCGAGGGTAGGTCATTGCGGCCTAGGTTCCCTAAACGCGGCAGTTCTGTACTAGGGCTTTCTGCCGTCCAGCGATTTTCCCAATAGGAAAGTACATTGCGGCGATCATCCGTCATGGGTGTCTGCCCATTGCCGAACATAAGGCGATCGATGCCTTGCACTCCTTGGAATACAAAGCTAAAGTCAAAGCCACGGTAGTTAGCAAAACCGTTCATATTGTAAGTCCAAGTTGGATAAGGATTGCCGATAATCACGCGGTCTTCAGCATCGATCACGCCATCAGGTTCTCCCTCAGGACCACTAAAATCTACATACTGAAAATCACCAGGACCCGTACCATTGAAATGGATCGGTGCAGCGTCAATCTCTTCTTGGTTTTGGAAAATCCCTAGTACCTGATAACCATAATAAGCGCGGATTGGCTCACCTACTCGCAAGATGGTGTTACCACTAATGGTTTCTTGTCCGTCGCCGAGACCCGTTACTTCGTTGGTCAGATAAGTAAGGTTGGCGCCCAGTCCATAAGTGAATTCGCCTTCTAATTTGCGATAGTTCAGCCCGAGCTCGATTCCTTTGTTCATCACATCAGCTGCGTTGCGGGCTTCTAGATTACCTACGCCTAGCGTAGAAGGGATAGGGAAGTTGTTGTACAGAACGTCAAAGCTGTTTTTGACGAAATAGTCAGCCGTGAATTGCAATTGGCTTTTGAAGAAACTCGCATCTAGTCCAATATCAAACTGCTCAGTCGTTTCCCAACGGATGTCAGGATTAGCCAAAGTAGTGATAGCGGCGGCGCTTACGGCTTGGTCTTCGCCCAACACATAGTCTTGGCCGAGAGCAAAGGTTTGTTGGAAGATGAAGTTATTGATACGATCATTACCATTACGTCCCCAGCTAGCGCGTAGCTTTAGATTGGAAATCGCCTTGACGGATTTCATAAAGCTTTCCTCTGAGATACGCCATCCTGCGGAGAAGGATGGAAAATTACCGTAGCGATTGCCCGGCCCAAAACGAGAAGAACCATCGCGGCGGATATTGGCTTCAAATAAGTATTTGTCAGCCAGTACATAATTCAAACGCCCAAAAAAGGACTGTCGCGTTACTTCGGCCGCACCCCCCGTTACCACTGGATCGATGATACCACCAGCATTAAACTCTTCGAGATTATCAGTTGGGAAACCACTCAGACTACCCGCAAATCCATCAGTGCGGATACGCTGAGCCGAATGCCCTACTAAAACTTGGACATCATGCAGACTACCGATCTTACGACTGTAACGCAATAGATTTTCGGTGAGCAAACTATAATTGAAGTTCACACTATTGGAAAGTGAATTGCTTACGTTTTCGGTTACCAAAGTCCCGTCCGCTTGATTACGGACAAAGCGAGGCTGGAAGTTGGAGATATTACTGATATTGAGATTCAAGGTATTCGCCGTCTCAAAGGAAAGTCCTTTGGCAATTTCTAGTTTGAGGGAAATGCGTTCGTTCAGACCAAAATTTTGCGATTCGTAGTTTCCGAGGCTGAGTTCCCGAACCGGGTTACTCGAAATAAAGGAAGCATTGGAATTATTGAAGGCACCATCTACGTGTGCAAACTCACCATTGCTATAGCGTACTGGCATAGTTGGCGAAGTACGGGCAAATTGATAGATGATTTCGGCAACAGATCCGGGACCACCAGAAGGGCCTTGAAAATCCCGCACCCAACCACTCAGGTTATTGGTGAGAGTGAGCCGCTGGTTAAGTTTGGATTTGAGGTTGAGACGGAAGTTATAGCGGCTGTTACGAAAATTGCCAACCGAGATAGCATCCTGATTGAGATAGCCTAAGGATAATTTGTAAGTAGTAGCCGTATTGCCTCCGGAAAATGATAAATAGTGATTGGTAATCGGGGCGGTTTCGAGCACTTGATCCACCCAATTGGTATTGGCAAATAGGTCAGGATCTGCACCACTACTAATTAGTGCTAATTGCTCGTCTGTAAAGCGGGGATCAAAGTTATCGGGATTCTCGTTGCGAAACTTTTCGTTGAGTAGAGTGGCATAGAGTTGTGCATCGGCAAAGTCTGGCGTTACAGTTGCTTGTTGCCAACCATAATAACCACCGTATTCGACTCGCGTTTTGCCTGCTTCTCCTGATTTAGTTGTGATCAGGATGACTCCATTGGCAGCACGGGCACCGTAGATCGCTCCAGCGCTTGCATCTTTCAAGACCGAAATGCTCGCTACATCTGAAGGAGCGAGATTATTAAACTCTGCCTGCTCCACGATCATCCCATCGATCACGATCAGTGGGCTTGAGTTGTTAAACGTTCCGAGACCTCGGATATTGATACTCGAACCATCACTGCCCGGCAAGCCGCCTCCTTGAGTCAGCGTCACTCCAGCAAAACGGCCATACATTAATTGAGCCGAATTAGTTACCGGAGCATTGACGAGATCGCCTAGGTCCAAGGTCTGGACAGCACCCGTGAGATTTACTTTTTTTTGTGATCCGTAACCCACAACTACCACTTCACCAAGGGAGAAGTTGGTCGTTAAGTTCATATCGATACTGCTGCGTCCGTCGACTGCAACGGTCTGTGGGTCGTAGCCTACGTAGCTAAATATTAGTTGAGCATTTTCCGCCACCGTGATTTGATACGCTCCTTGTTCATCAGTGAACACTCCATTGGCGGTCCCGACCTCATTTACCGAAGCTCCGACCAAGGCTTGGTCATCCTCTCCAGTAATCACTCCTTTGACTTGCTGTTGTCCCAACAACGTCAGGCTCCACAGCATGGCTGTCAGCAGGAGGATTCCTTTGATCATTGAATGTTGAATCATAGTAGTAATAGTTAGTCCTTGAATAATGCGAAGAACAAATAGCCTGTATCCCCTCCCTCTTATGGGAGTTGGACATGATAAAACTGGAAATAATTGAGGGAGATGAGGCGGTAGAAAACGTGCAAACTAGGGGAATAAAACGTTCAGACAAGGTCTAACTAAGCAAACTCACCAGAACTAGCTGCCTGACTATCTGCATATTCAGAAGGGTTGACTCCAAATTGCTCTTTGAAACAAGTACGGAAGTACTTCAAATCATTGAAACCAACTAGATAAGCGATCTCAGAAATGTTGTATTGGCTCTTTTCCAGCAATTGAGCTGCCCGCTTGAGGCGGATCGAGCGGATAAAAGCATTGGTAGTAAGATCCGTGAGCGTCTTTAGCTTACGGTATAGGGTGGAAGGACTCATCGCCATCGCATCGGCTAAATAGTCCCGACTCAGCTTTTCATTGAGTAAGTTTTCTTCGACAAGTTTCATCACCTTATCCAGAAAATCCTTATCCCGAGGCGCAATCTCAAGTTCGGTAGGTTGTAAGGTGACCTTTTGGCTAAAGTATTGCTTCAGTCGTTGTCGCGCGCTAAGCAAACTTTCCACCTGAGCTTTGAGTACTGAGGGTTTAAAAGGCTTAGTTATATAGGCGTCAGCTCCTGATTGGTAACCTTCCACTTCAAAAATGGGTGAAGTACGAGCCGTCAAGAGGATAACAGGCAAATGACTCAGATCATCGTGTTCGCGCAGCGCTTTACAAAAGGCCTGTCCATCCATCTCGGGCATCATGATATCGCTGATGATGATATCGGGATGGCTTTCCTCAGCCACTGCCAAACCAATACGGCCGTTTTCAGCTTCTACGATCTCAAATTCTTCTTGGAAGATGCTTCGCAAGAACGCACGAATCTCAGGATTGTCTTCGACCAATAACAGCTTGCCTAGAGAATTTGCACGAGACGGCTTAAGGCTTCGTTCCTCCGAAGGAGAAGTCATAGAGCTCGCGGCTAATCTCTGATAATGACTCTCATGCTCTGCGTCCTTGAAGTCAGAGATGATTTGAACATCCTCAAAATGTTCACGTCCTAGCGGCAACTGCAAGCTGAAAGTACTGCCTGCTTGTATTTCACTTTGCACAGAAACTGATCCTTGGTGCAAATCAACGATGGTTTTGACCAAAGACAAACCGATACCCGTACTCATGATATTGACAGATTCGGCATTGACGACTTGATAAAAACGATCAAATATATTTTCTACCACTTCCGCAGACATGCCTCTACCGTTGTCTGAGACGATGATCTCACAATATTGATCCTCTACTTTGGAAAGTTTGAATTCTATATGGCTGCCAGAGGGAGAGTATTTAAATGCGTTCGATAATAAGTTGGACAAAACGATCTCCATTTTGTTGCGATCAAAATACAGCTCAATGGTTTCAGGCTCCGCGCTAAAGCTAAAGTGGGTCTCTTGTCGATCAGCTAAATCTTGAAAAGAAAGGAATACTTCATGCGCAAAATAAGCAAAATCCCCATTGGAGACTTGAAGCTCCATATGATTGGTTTCAGCCTTACGAAAGTCGAGCAATTGATTGACGAGCTTCAGTAATCGTTGCGTATTGTGATGCATGGTCAGCAAATAATCACGCAGCTTATTCGGTAGATCACGCTCCTGAATCATCTGCTCTACTGGACCAGAAATGAGCGTTAATGGAGTCCGTAACTCATGCGTAATATTGGTAAAAAAGCGCGTCTTCATCTCGGCCATTTCACTATCCTTCTCTCTTTGGACTCGCTCAAGCGCAATACTATTTTTTAACTCGTTTTGACGCCTAATAACACTTCGGTAAAGGGCCAAAATCCCAATAAACATAATCGCATACAGCAAAAAAGCTTGCCAAGTAGCCCAAAAGGCCGGTAAAACCGTGATGATAAGTTGAGCTTCCTGCGGTTGCCAATCGAGTTGAGGACTGGCCGCTTTGACGCGGAACGTATAAGTCCCTGCCCTAAGGTGAGTATAGGTGACACTGCGTTGCTGATTGACTTGGTTCCAGTTTTTTTCTAATCCTTCCAGTTTATATTCGTAGATAATTCGCTCAGGAGCGTGGAAGTCTAGGGCTGCAAACTCTAGTGTCAATACATTTTCTTCATATTCGAGCGTAATGGCTGAAGTGTACTCAATAGCTTGGGTCAGGACGACGCCACTTCCGAGGGTATCTCCCACTTTCACTTCTTCATTAAAAACCTTCAAACTGGTCAGGGCGACGGGAGGTGTATAAATCCGACTGATGATAGAATCTGGGTGGAAGAAATTCAAGCCATATATCCCACCAAAGTAAAAACGTCCCTGTTTATCCTTGCAGGCAACGCCTTCCATAAAGGAGTTGGATTGTAGACCATCATTGACATCGTAGTTTTCAAAGCTCTCCTCCTGTGAATCAAAACAAGAAATACCCCGATTGGTACTCACCCAAAGCTTGCCTTTCTCATCTTCGAGGATCGCATGGATATAGTTATTGGGTAAACCATCTTTTTCCTGAAAGCATCGAAAACTCAAAGTCCCATCTGAATTCCAGTCAGCTCGATTGAGTCCGTTGGGCGTTCCCACCCATAGCTGACCGCTTTTATCTTCGTGCAAGCAGATGATAATATCACTACTGAGCGAAAGTGAATCTTGGCTACGTTTCTGAAAAACGGCAAAGTCATCAAATTCAGGCCGATAAAGATGCAAACCGCCATAGGTCCCGATCCAATGTCGATTTTTACGATCTTCTAAGATGGAACTGATGCGATTACTCTGTAAAGAACCTGTCTTATTTTTTTTGAAGTATGAGACAAAAGCTTGATTTGCAGGAGTGCCGGGATGGAGCGAACGACGCAGCCCGTTTTGTTGAGTCCCAACCCAAAAGGTGCCATCACTACTTTGATGCATTATTGAAACCCGCCTAATGGGTCGATCGATAGAATCTCCAGCTATTTTTAGCGCATGCAGTTCTAAACGATATCCATCATCTTGAGGGATTATCTGCGCCAAACCGTGATTAGTCCCCACCCATAAACGAGCTTTATTATCAGTCAAAAAAGCTTTGCCACCTTCTTTCATGCTGCTTTGATTGACCTGGTTAATCAAAGAATTCAATGACAATCTTTGAAAACTCTGGCCTTCATCCCGACTAAAGAATACAGAAGGTTTGCCGCGAGAGCCTATCCACAACACATTTTGTGCATCTTTATGGACAGCCCAAACGGGTTCTTGGGGCAATGCCAAATCGGGGGTTTCATATCGAACATAGCCGAACTGGGAAGCGGCTTGATCGACTCGACATAAACCACCGCCATTGGTTCCTAGCCAAAGTACTCCAGATCGATCTTGGAAAGTGCAGAGCACATCGCGATACAATTCTTGCCCCATATTTAGCCCTCTTGGACCAAGGTCATATTTTTCGAGTATCCGCTTTTCTGATTTAATACGGAAGACCCCCTGCCCCCAAGTACCAACCCATATTTGATGCTCAGAGTCTTGATAAAGGTGATAGGCATTACGCAAACGGGTGTTAACTCCTTGCTTATTGAGCATTTGAAAAGGCCGGAAGCCTTGCTCAGAGAGATCAAACTCAAAAACACCCGAATTCCAAGTACCCAAATACAGGCTATTCCGGATAGTGTCTTCAAGGATACTGACGCAGTTTTGTCTAGTTTGTGGTAATAAGAAACGTTTTTGAAGCTCCCCTTGGGAACTAAAGTGAAAAAGCCCTTTATCGGTCGCTAGCCACATAGTCCCATCCTGAGTCTGAGCAATATCCTCTACGCGGGTTGATCCCATCAGATGGCGGATTTCGCCTGTGCCTGAGGGAATGATGGACAAGCCATTTTGCCAAGTGCCTACCCAGATGTCTCCTCGGCTGCCTTCGGCTAAGGCGATAATGCGATTGCCGCTGATGCCTTTTTTTGATTCGTTCCCGACTTGATAATGTTCAAACTTATCTCGATCTGGATAATAACAACTCAAACCGTTGGACTTAGTCCCGACCCAAATACGGCCTTGACTATCTTCAAACAAAGATTCGATTGAGTTATTGACGAGGCTATTGGGGTTCCCTACTTCATTTTGATAGACTTTAAACTCATAGCCATCATAGCGATTGAGTCCTCCACGAGTTCCGATCCACAAAAAACCCATCCGATCTTGTAAGATACAGGTGACTTCGTTCTGGGACAGCCCCTCATCAGTAGTGAGATACCGAAGGTTAGGAAAACGAACCGAAGATTGTGACCAAAGCGTTCCAATATGGAGTCCTCCCCACAGCAGAAGCCAAACAATCTTGCGATACCACATGCAGTCTAATAATTATATCCCTTCGCGTTTTTTGCGCTTCGGTTTGTCAGCCTAAAGGATAGAGGAGCATTCGAAGCAATTACACAAATTAGGTTTTTCCTATATACAATTCACCATATATCTGTAAATGGAGGTCTAACGATACTTATTTATCTTTTGTAGGCAGCTGACTGGGTCTTTTAATAGAGACCTTTTTATTGTCAAAAAGATCGCGGTGTATAAACCAGGTGACTTGGTTCCATGCTTCGGACTCCGTCCAACGCGGCGTCTTCATACCTTTCTCCCAAGCCGTTAGCTCTGAGGATAAATGCTGTAGATTATCAGGCTGACTGGGGACTAAATTGGTAGTTTCTCCTAAGTCATCACCTAAGTCGTATAGGCGATGCCCAAGGCTGTCCACCCGAATAAGTTTCATCTCTCCTTCACGAGCAGCGGCCATCCCGTCCTTGCGCCAAAATAGTCGTTTATGTGGATTAGCAGTCATTTCATTTCGAAAATAAGGCAGTAAGGATACTCCATCCAAAGCATGATCGGGGGCCAGACTGGCCTTCGCAGCATCGACTGCAGTTGCAAAAATATCGAGCGAAGAACTCAGGCCCGTAAACTCTTGTCCGGCTTTGATTTCGGAAGGCCAATGGGCAAAAAAGGCGACTCTATGCCCTCCTTCAAACTCATTGCCTTTGAATCCTTTTAGAGCACCATTGGTAGATTGATTATTTGTTGCTCCTCCATTGTCGCTAAGGAAAAAAATCAAGGTATTATCGAGCAAATCTTCAGCTTCTAGTTTGCTCACGATTTTGCCGACTGAGCGATCTAAGGCCCAAGTCATGGCAGCTAAGGTTTGACGAGGATGATTCTCAAAACGCGCGAGATCTTCTGCCGTTGCTTCCATCGGGGTGTGGACCGCATTGGGAGCCCAATACATAAAAAAAGGTTCATCGGCATTGCGATCAATAAAATCAACCGCTTTATCGCCCAAGACATCCGTCAAATAGCCGTCGAAAGTGGTAAACGCTCCGTTTTCTTGAATACTGCGCAGATCACCCTCTCTATCGTTCTCAGCATGAGGAAAATAATGTCGCCCCCCAGCGAGAAAGCCCCAGAAATAATCAAAGCCACGCTCGAGAGGACGAGCTTCTTTCACATCACCAAGGTGCCATTTGCCAAATGCAGCAGTCCGATAGCCAGCAGCCTGTAAAGACTCAGCCATAGTGGGTGGCCCAATATCAATCCCGGCAAAATGCTGAGGAGGGTTGCATTCAAAACCAAAACGCTGCTGATATTGTCCTGACATCAGTCCCGCACGCGAAGGTCCGCAAACTGAAGCCGTCACATGGGCATCGGTGAAGATCATCCCACGCTGGGCTAATTTGTCTATCTGAGGCGTAGCAAGATCGGGACTCCCCATAAACCCAAAATCAGCATAGCCCGCATCATCCACCAAGATGACGATGATATTGGGCTGAGTCTCATTGGCGACATGGCATCCCCCTGAGATAAAAAGTAAAACGAGAATAAACATCGAGCAGCGTAGGAAAAAAAGTTGAGCCATGAGGGTTTTGATATGGATAAAGAGCTTACGTAAACAAGGCAAATAGACTAAAAAAAAGCGCAATAAGTAGTAAGAAAAGCAGCCATTCAGCGGCACGAAGTTTTGCGCCTTTTTTAGGATCTGAGTGCTGATTCATCAATTTGATATTTGGAGGTCATTCATATTGGAAAACTTATTTTATGTCCATCTCTGTACCCTCAAGTGTGTACAGGTCTTTGATGCTAGGCACCGATTGATGATTGCGATATACTTTGCCTACTGGCGTGAGTCTCCCATCAGGATCAAAAAAGTCTGCTAAACCGCCAAAGGGTTCAAAAAAAGCATAGCGTTCGACATAAGGCAGACTATCCAAATAGGGCAAGGCTCGCTTAAGAAATTCTTCATGAACCCAATGATTACGGTTCTTATTAGCGTTGAATTCGGTGATCCAAAGTGGTCGCTGATACTCTCGATGGCGAGCAGCTAAGTAGACTTTAAATCTTTCAAAAATTGCCACAGGATCAGCATTTGGATCTTGATCTTTACGCCATCCGCCCCAATCATACCAATGGATCCCCATCGCATCTACGCGATAAGCACTGTCATTGCATTCTTGGTAAAAGCTTGCGAGCCAGTGTTTATGGCCTCCTTGAGTAACCGAAGGAGATACCAAACGAGCGCCAGTCTCTAGAAATCGTGGCCAGCCAGCGATGGCATCAGCTACTGTCATATTGGATTGAGCTTTGTGATCAGGTTCATTGAAACCCATCAGATGTGTAAGGCTCCCACGATAGCCGTCGCCCATATCCGTAAAGACTTCCCAAAGATCGTTGCGGGCGATACGTCCTTTACCAAACATCATTGGTGAATACTCCGGTTGCCGCTCTATCTCTGCTCCAAGGCCCCAATTATAAGACCAATCCCCTTGCATTTCGGAGACCTGTTGATTGTGGGTACAATTGCCCTTTTTGCTGACCCAACGCCAAGGCTGTACAGAGATAAAGTTCACCTTACCCGCTAAATCATCATCTAGCTCTAGGGATAGGTCTTGCTCTACCGCCACAAAGACTTTGCTATGGAGAATTCCCCAAAAAGGCACTTTCCCAGTATCATAATCATTGGTTTCACCCACAACTTTAGCGGTTTGTTTCGCCACCGCTAGCGTCGCCATATATCCGCGTTTGAGGGTAAGGGCACGCAGCTTATTACCGTCCTGCAAGCTTGCATGCCCCCCTCGATGATAGCCTA
>JBGCFA010000179.1:0-17521 GCA_045106675.1 Bacteroidia bacterium | reverse complement strand
CGACTTCTCAATTCTTACTCATTAGCCCTTCTGCGACTTCTCCCTTCGGTTCGAAGAGACGCGTTCCGCGAAGCGGTAATCCATCCCAGAACAAACCAAAGACGGAAATTTTTACAGCAATCACATCTGACAAAATTGCACAACTTATTAGTTTTGGGAAATTTTAGCAGCAAACACCACTTTCAACTACATTTTGTCAGGTCAGGTGGCAGTCTGAACTAGCCAAATCGGGTGAAGTCGCTCCTCTTCCCAAGCCTAACGGAAATTTTTACAGCAAACAGAATATTGCTAAATCTATTTCCGATTATCTTTCCATCTTTTACAGAAATTCTAGCAGCAAACAGTTGATTTTGGGCCGTTTTGGCCCATTGGCACAACTACTGCAATGTACTAGGTGTAAGTATGAATGATAAAGCTCAAAAGGTTCAATCATTTATCAACCACAAAAATTCAAAATTTTAGAAAAAAATATCATGGAAGATTTAATCAAAAAGTTTCTCTACACAGGTGTTGGTATCGCTGCTTTGACTGCTGAAAAAATGCAAGAAGCCGTTGACGAACTTGTTGGCAAAGGCAAAGTAAGCGAAGAAGAAGGCAAGAAAATCGTTGACGAATTTGCTGACAAAGCAGAAACTCGCCGTGAGAAGTTTGAGCGCGAACTAAGCGAAATGGTTGAAAACGTGAAGAAAGGTACCATCTTTCCTCAGTTCATGACCAAAGAAGACTTCGAAACTATCTTGGGCCGTATCGAAGCGATCGAAAAGAAAATCGACGCTGGTACTGAGTCTGACGTGAAAGCCGTAGTAAAAAAGACTACCGCAGCCGCTAAAAAAGTCGCTCCTAAGAAATAGTTGATCGATTGAGCTTTTGAATTCCCCAATCAATAGTTCAAAACTCAATCATTCAAAAAAATAGTAATAGAGTACGTTTTCAGTAGTAGTGTGTCAATAACCGATCTGCCCTTAGGCGGATCGGTTTTTTGTGTAATTTACGGTCCCATTCAACGCCTAATCATCTTATTTATGGCCGCAAAAAAGCACATCCTGATTTCCAATGACGATGGAATCCACGCACCCGGTATTCACAACTTAACCGAAGCAGCTAAAGCTTATGCTGATGTAACTGTAGTCGCTCCATCTGGCCCTCAAAGTGGCATGGGCCACGCCATCAGTATTGGCAAACCCTTGCGACTAATGCAGGAAGATCTAGGTGATGGACAAATTGGATATGCTTGTACTGGTACACCTGCCGATTGCGTCAAAATCGCCACCGGAGTCCTACTTGACAAAACGCCTGATCTCATCGTATCGGGTATCAATCATGGCGCCAATAGTTCGGTAAGCGCTATCTATTCTGGGACTTTGTCTGCAGCACGCGAAGGCGCCATGCAAAATATTCCAGCTATCGGTTTTTCGCTCTGTAACTATCAGCATGAAGCCGATATGAGTACGGCGCGCATTATTGCTCAAGCCATCATTGCTCAGGCATTGGATCAGCCATTGCAGCCCGGCCAACTCCTCAATGTCAATATTCCTGACCTTCCCTTAGCCGAAATCAAAGGTATCCGCATCACACGCCAAGCCAAAGGCCGTTGGGTCGAAGAGTTCGACGAACGTCGTGATCCTTATGGCCGTAAATACTATTGGTTAGCTGGATCTTTTCGTCTAGATGATACAGGAGAAGATACTGACGAGTACGCTTTGCGCAACGGTTATGTCTCTGTAACGCCTATGATGAGTGATCTGACGGCTTATGCCGAACTCAAAGATATGCAGGCCTGGAACTTCAGTATGCCTCAAAAATAATCAACCACTCCCTTGCCCAATCCTAAGCTCTATATCATCGCGGGTGAAGACTCCGGCGATCTGCATGCCGCCAATTTGGTCAAGGCTCTGCGTCACTCATCGCCCAATCTAGAGATTCGTGGAGTAGGAGGGGATCAGATGCAAAGCCAAGCGGTAGATTTGATCGCACATGTTCGCGACATCAATTTCATGGGCTTTATTGAGGTAGTCCGCAACCTCAAAACCATCAGAGGTTTATTCAAGAAAGTTAAAGCCGACATTGACGCCTTCCAACCAGAGGCCATTGTCTTGGTCGATTATCCCGGTTTCAATATTCGTTTGTTACCCTTTCTCAGGGAACGCGGCATCAAGATCATCTGGTATATCTCGCCACAGGTTTGGGCTTGGAAAAAAGGTCGCGTCAAGACCTTGCGTCAATATGTCGATCGCATGATGGTGATTTTGCCTTTTGAGCAGGAATTCTATCAAAAAGAAGGCATGGAAGTAGATTTTGTGGGGCATCCTTTGCTCGACGCCATGCCCCAACTGAGCGTTCCGCGCAGCGACAAAAAAACCATCGCCCTACTTCCCGGTAGTCGCAAGCAAGAGATCACCCGTATGCTACCGCTGATGCTTGAGATGCAGCCACGCTTCCCGGATTATCATTTTGTGATTGCAGGAGCTCCTAGTCAGACGGCAGATTTTTATCAGCGCCTCATCGGCGAACGCTCCGTCGAATTGCGAATGAATCAGACCTATGATTTGCTGCAGGCGGCTGATTTTGCTTTGGTGACTTCGGGGACAGCGACTTTGGAGACAGCACTTTTTGCTACGCCTCAGGTAGTTTGTTATAAGGCGAGTCCGATTTCTTATGCCATCGGCAAACGCTTGGTTAAGATTCGCTTTATCAGTTTAGTCAATTTGATTTTGGACCGTGAGTTGGTGACTGAGTTGATTCAGCATGACTTCAATCCTACTCGTCTGGAGGATGAATTAAGAGCTCTCATGGGCGAAAAGCGCGCGAATGAATTAGAAGCTGGATACCAAGAGTTACGTGAGAGGTTAGGAGATGGTGGTGCTTCGGAGCGTGCTGCGGAGATTGTGAGGGTTTTTTTGTAGGGTAATATTGAAGGCGTTCCGCGAAGCGGTGAGAAAGAGAATAAGATGCACGAAAGTCCTCACTATTCGTACTAAAATCTACCACATCATGAAACAAAAAGCATCCGTCATCGATTGCTACGACAAAAGTGCCCAAGCTTATGCCGATCAATTTATGGACGAATTGGCGGGTAAATCACTCGATCGATTATTGCTCAGCCGTTTTGCGGAGCAAAATCAGGAAAAAGGATTGATGCTAGACCTAGCATGTGGTCCGGGACAGACTACCTCATTTTTGCAAAGTCATGGAGTAAAGCATTTGTTGGGAGTGGATTTGTCTCCTGAGATGGTAGCAGTGGCGCAAAAATATCACCAAGGAAGCTTAGACTTTGTCGCGGGAGATATCTTAGCCCTTCCCTTGGAGAACGCTTCGGCTGGGAGTGCGATCTGCTTTTATGGCATTGTGCATTTTAATGATGAGGAATTAGGCATTGCTTTGAGGGAGATACACAGAGTATTGAAGTCAGGGGCTGAATTTTTATTTTCCTTTCACATTGGCGATGAGGCATTGCAGGTGACGGATTTTCTGGGACATGAGGTAGAGATCGCTTTTCAATATTTTGAGATAGAGCAAGTCAAACAACTCGCACTAGATAGCGGCTGGCAGATCAAAGAAGTGATAGAGCGCCACCCTTATGAAGGAGTTGAATATCCGAGTAAGCGAGCCTATTTTTTGCTGGAAAAGAATTAATGTTATAACACAGTTATAAAACTTCCGTATATTTACCAGTGGAACGATGTGAAATCATAAAAACTGCGGTTGAACTCGCTCGTAAGCAAGGCTGGCCCAAGACTACTGTCCGGGCTATCGCCAAGGAAATTGGCTATTCTACGATCAAAATCTACTCTGATTTTGGCAATAAAGATGGTTTATTTAGAGCGATTCAAAAAAGTGGTTTTGGGCTTTTGCGGGAGGCTTATGATGAGGTTGTAAGCAGTGAAAAAAGTACGGCGGAGCAATTGATAGCGCTCAGTTTGGCTCATTATGACTTTGCGATGGAGTATAAGCCCATTTATGAGTTGATGTTTCAGATGGCAGGGACCAATTGCGAAGCGGGATCAGATAATCCTCAATTTAAGAGCAGTCAGCCGATCCGAGATGTGATATTTGAGTTATGCGGCAAGGTTGATCGGACACTCTTTTTCAATTGGTGGGTGATTGCGCATGGCTTCATTGTCTCGGTGGCGTATGGTCATCAAGTCGCTGAGTCAGAAGCCAAAGAAATGCTCACTCAAATGGTACGTAATTTTATCAAAGGGATCACAACATAATATTTTTTTACTCACACATATAACAACGTTATGAACAAGACTACTAACATTATTTTCTGGGTTGTCACCGGTTTATTAGGCCTTTTTATGGTCGCATCAGGCTTAGGCTCTGTCACAGGAGCAGAGCAAGTTGTCCAATCTGTCACGGGCCTTGGTTATCCGGCCTATTTTATTCCTTTTCTTGGCGTGATGAAGATTTTGGGTGGACTGACGATTGTATTTATTAAAATCCCACAAATCAAAATAGGCGCTTATGCAGGAGCATATTTTTGGAATGTCGGGGCGCTTTATTCTCATATCGCTCATGGCGATGCTATTGCAGATTTTGCCCCTATGATCCTTGCGTTTATCCTGATCAGTGCTTCATTTTATCTTTGGAACAAACATACGTTTAGCCCCAAGCTTGCAGCTTAACGCTAAAAGAAAGCATCATCATATCGCCGCTATTAGCCAAATGCTTCTAGCGGCGGTATTATTTTTGGTATCGTAGTTTTTGGCTATCCTGTTTTTGCACTATATTAAGTAAGGTGATCAGCCATCACTTTATACAGCCCGCCTGTTAGCCCCAGGCAAAACAATGCCCTAAATGAAAGAAGCGAAAAGCCCCAAAAGCTCCGTCGCAAGCAATCAGCCTGCGTCTAAAACTGAGCCTTTTTTCAGTAAAAACAGTGCCAATCCGTTTTTTAAGGCACAATCTGCTCCCATCCAAAAGCAAGATCAGCCCAAGCGTTCGGCAGGGCCGCAAACAACAGATAAGCCCGCCAACACTAACAACTTGCCTGAAGGGCTCAAAAATGGCGTAGAACAACTCTCTGGCTATGCCATGGACGATGTCAAAGTTCACCGAAATTCTAGCAAGCCAAAAGAGGTAGGCGCACTCGCTTATGCACAAGGGACAGATATCCATTTGGGTTCTGGACAAGAAAAACATTTACCTCATGAGGCTTGGCATGTCGTGCAGCAAAAACAAGGGCGCGTCAAACCGACTTTGCAGATGAAAGGTGGCGTGAATGTCAATGATGATGCTGGGTTGGAAGCTGAGGCAGATGTGATGGGCGAGAAGGCGATGCAGTTAAGACAAAGTAAAACGCCAATACCCAAGCCAAAACCACTTAGCCTTAATCATTTCCCTATCCAGAGAAGAATATTGGATGCGCATGGTGCCCCTATAAATATAGATGCAGCAGTATTGGAATTAGAAACCGCAATTCCAGCAGCTAAGAGGAGTCGATTACGTCCTAATTTATTTAGACGATTGGTAGAAGGTCTGGTCGATAGTAGTGTAAAGGATTTTAGCCTTCAGGAGGCAAAAGAGATGCTTATATCACGCAATACCCAATTGGCGACAGGAAATGATAACTCAGCTTTATCGACCTCTCATCCAGATTCCATCTCAGCCCCAGGCTTAAAGCTGACTAGTTCACTTTTAGGTCCCAGTAAAAGCAAACAATTGGGAAGAATGATCTCTGCTGACGAAGGCACTCATTTTGCAGAATCTGTTGAACCCAATATGGACGCAAATGCAGCCAGTATGACTAGCAGCGGCCCGCAAGCCTTGGTAGCAGCAGCAGATCCTGAGGATATCGCCAGAAGAGCGCGAAATCTTGCCAATCTGATGCGCGATCTACCTAAAGTAAAGATCAAGAAAGGCACGAGATTACTACATGTAACCAGTGATAGAGGAGATTGGTTGAAAAAAGGATTTGTGGGAGGTAATCAGCCAGAGGGCTATTCGTTCTTTACGCTATTGAGTCGCGGTCCAGGGGATGCTCACACAAGCGATGTTTCAGCCGCTCTTGTATATGTTTTAGACCGAGATATTGACGCCTTTTTCGTTCAACAATACCAGAGCATCGTCTTAAATAAACAAAAAACCACTCATGCCACAGGAGATCATCATACGATTTCTAGTGAAAGTGGAGGCCTGAACTTAGGAGGAGACTTTGCGATTTCCCTACTGGAAAACTTACCAATGGATCAAAGAATCAAAGCATTTATTAGTCCCAGTGAAGCGGAATTAGCCTTTTACAATCATGCTATTCCACAGTTTTTAACTCGCTCTACCCTCATTACGAACAAAGCTGGGGGAACTATCCACCCATCCAAGATTCTTAGTACAGATAGTCGTAAGGTTGAACAACTGCAATAAATAAGCTCTCGACTCTCCCCACAAAAGCCCCTTCAATCTTACATATCTACACGACAAGGCAAGAGTAGTCGGCTTTTTTGCTATTTTCGCACTAAAGCGGTTTTCTCTCGGCTTTCCCATGAACGAAACCCTCCTACAAGACTTACAAGCACGCAAGGCCGCTGGCCGTAAGAGTTTTGCTATTCTGCTCGATCCGGATAAGACTTCGCTCGATACGGCTGAACGTGTCGTTACGCAAGCGGAAGAAAATGATGTGGACTGGCTACTGGTAGGCGGTAGTCTGCTGCATGATGACCATATCCGTCAGTTAATCCCCTATCTCAAAAGTCTGACCAAGATTCCTGTGGTGTTATTTCCAGGTAGTCCTCAGCAGGTCGTGCCTAGTGCCGATGGGATATTATTTTTGTCATTGATCAGTGGTCGTAATCCTGATTTGCTGATCGGTCGTCATGTAGAGGCCGCTCCTTTGATTCGCCTAAGCGAACTCGAAGTTCTGCCAACCGGCTATATGTTGATAGATTGTGGAAAACCTACTACGGCCCATTATATGTCCGGTACTCAGCCGATCCCTTATGACAAAGCAGATATTGCGGCTTGTACGGCGATGGCAGGAGAGATGCTAGGGCTGCGGATGATCTATATGGATGGAGGTAGTGGAGCAGCAAAACCTATTTCTGCCGATATGATTGCAGCTGTCTCTAAGCATATTTCGGCTCCTCTCATCATAGGAGGAGGTATTCGGTCTGCTGAAATGGCGCGTGAGACTTGGTTGGCAGGTGCTGATCTCATCGTAGTCGGCAATGCGCTTGAACACGATCCCTCCGGCACACTCCTTGCTGAAATCATGGCCGTAAAGGAAGGAATTGGAGCAGGAGTGTGATAGATAAGCCTTTTCTCCCCACACAAACTTTCTTACCTTTACTTATTCATCAATCTTTGGACCAAATATGAAATCCCTTCTTGGTATTTTCAGTGCTTGCTTGTTTTTTGCCGCACTGAGCGCCTGTGGGCCGCAAGTCCCCACCGAAGCAGAAATCCGGCTCAAGATCAAAGGCTCCTATTGTATCGACAAATATCGCCTTGTCATAGAAGATAGTACCTATCGCTGCCGACGTTATAGCGCCGGTATCATCAGCTCTACGCCTATCCGTGAGTCTTGCAAGGGCGACTATACGCTGGTCTTAGCAGACAATCAGTGGAACATTCACTTCAATAAAGATCCGCGCCCACAGGGTATTAAAAACTGTCAAAAGTCTTTTATTCTCTGGAATGCAGATCAAGGTTATCTCACTGACGCTGGCGATAAGACCGTAATGTGGGACCTCTTTGACGAAAAGCCATTGGCCAAAGGAGCTTGTGAAGATTAAACTCTTGTCTTTTGGGGCTGATAGATATTAACTCTCTTTCATATGAAAATCATCTGTGTCGGGCGCAATTATGTTGAGCACGCCAAGGAACTCAATAATCCTGTTCCCTCTGAACCTCTTATCTTTTTCAAGCCAGATACAGCCGTTCTGCGCAGCAATAAAGATTTTTACTATCCAGAGTTTACCAAAGACCTTCATTTTGAATGTGAAATGGTACTCCGTATCAGTCGCGAAGGCAAGTTTATCCAGCCAGAACATGTACCGAGTTATATAGATGGAGTAGGCCTAGGTATCGATCTCACCGCACGCGACATACAGTCCAAAGCCAAAGAAAAAGGTTGGCCTTGGACCTTGGCCAAAGGATTTAATGATGCCGCGCCCACCTCTGACTTCATTGATCCAGAACGATTTCCAGATTTGCACAATCTCCGCTTTCAATGCAAAATCAATGGTGAACTTCGTCAAGACGGTTTTACTGGAGATATGATTTTCAGGGTTCCTCAATTGATTTCTTATATCACTAAGTTTATCACCATCAAAAAAGGTGACCTTATTTTCACAGGTACGCCCAAAGGAGTAGGTCCCCTCAGTGTAGGCGATCATATCGAAGGCTGGTTAGAAGATGAAAAACTGCTTGATTTTCATGTCAAATAACAAAAAGCAATTCCTTGCTGCTGTATTAATATTGGGGCTACTCATATTTGGCGGCTTTAAGATCACCGAACAAGCTTATCAGTTTCCGCTAAAGGGCTACAATTCGCTTTCGGGTACCTTCGGCGAACTCCGTACCAACCATTTCCACTCCGGTATGGATCTCAAAGTGGGTGGCAAGAGTGGCGCTCCGATTTATGCTATCCAAGATGCTTATGTCTACCGTATCAAGGTGAGTCCTTTTGGATTTGGAAATGCGGTCTATCTCAGGCATCAAGACGGGCGTTTTTCGGTATATGCCCATATGTCACGCTTCAATGACCAAATTGAAGCCTATACCTACCTCCGTCAATATGGCAGCAAAAAATACTCTCAAGAACTCTATCTCTCAAAAGACGAGTTGCCCGTTCGCCAAGGGCAAATAATCGGCTATGCGGGGAACTCAGGTTCCTCAACTGGACCACACCTTCACTTTGAGATTCGTGATCCTGAAGAGCGTATTCTCAACCCAATCCAATATTATAAGCATATCATCAAGGATCATAAGAAGCCCATTGTCCAAGAGATAGCTTTTGATCCGATTGACCTCAATTCGAGAGTAAGAGGCGAGTTTCGTAAATATTCGGTCAAGCCTAGTGGTAGTGAGGGTCGGTATCGCGTCGATCAATTGGTCAAAGTACAGGGTAGGGTAGGACTGGAATATCGAGCTTATGACTTGCTCGATGCGGCTGGCAACCATTGTGGGATCAATTACGCTCGCCTATATATCGACGATGAATTGGTTTATGCTTACTCACTAGATCGCTTTGCCTTTGACGAAAAGCGCTATATCAATCTTCATGTCGACTATCCTCATTATCGACAGAAGCGTTCTCGTTTGCAGCGCGCCTACGTCGAACGCGGCAATGAATTCAATGCATATAAACATCAAGTGGAGCAAGGTTTGATCGAACTCAAGGATGATCAGATACATAATTTTCGTCTGGTCCTAACCGACGCCCATGACAACCAATCTTTCATTACGGGCAGATTGCAGCGCGATCCTTTGGAGCAGCAGATTCCAGCTAGTCTCGCCTCCGGCGGAACGCCTAACTATAGCTATGAAATCCATCGCGACATCTTACGCATAAGAGTCTTAAACCCTCGCAATGAATATCTCGAAGGTATCTTTTACGAAAATCTTTATGGCGAAAGGAAGGCCATTCCAGCCTCTTATGTCAAGGGTAAAGAATTGATTTTTTTGTTGCCACTGACCAAGCACGATTATCCACAACAGATTTTAGACGGTAATGGTAAAAAACTGCTACAACTAAATCTCAAAGAAGAAATCCTCTCCTCTCAAAACAATCTGTTTGATATGGATGAGCTGCAACTATTTTTCCCATACCAGTCAGTTTTCGATCGTGTCCATCTTGAGATGAGCCAAGAGATGGGAGATCGACGAATGTTGAGTGATATCTTCACCATCGGTGATCCTGACATCCCGCTTTTCAAAAGCTTTTTGGTGAGTTTCAAACCCAAAGAAGGCACGCCTCTCAAAAATCTAGTCGTGGCGCAACGCTCAAAAAATGAATGGAGTTTCGCGGGCAACACCATCGGCGATGCCAATAATGTCTATGCCTCGGTCTCGAATTTTGGCGAGTACTGTCTCATGGCTGATAGCGTCGCTCCGAGTATCGAAGCAGTTAATTTCAAAAACGGTAGTACCATCAGTCGCAGTCAAAATACTTTAGTGCTTCGCATCAAAGACAATTTTTCGGGCGTAGATGATGATACGGTTTATTGCAAACTTGATGGCGAGTGGAAACTATTTAAGTATGACTATAAGCGCCGTTCTATCACTCACGATCTCGGCAAGCAAACTCGTCCCAAGCCTGGTAGCTATGAATTGGAAGTCTTTGTGACTGACAAAGCTCACAACATAGCGAAGCAAACTTATCAGCTCAGATTTTGATTTACCGCTGCGCGGAACGCGCCATTTCGAACGAGCGCAGCGAGGAGAAATCTAATACTTGTACAAATTAGTATTTGTGAATATTGGAAGATTGCGGTAGGAGCTAAATCTTATTTGCTATTCGCGAATTGCGAATTATTGATTTGGAAGCTTTAAAGCTTCATTTAATCCAAATCAATGAGCTACGCGGATTTTGAAACTTTCTCGTATACCATAAGCAAATGAACCGTGTAAACGGCTTAAGCTTCGATTTTAATTAGCTGAGCAAAAAAAATTCCTCCCCATGTCCTATTTCGAGGAGACAGGAGGAGGAATATCAGGTTCATTTCGCTTAGCTATTCCGACGAGACAATATCAACTATCGTACTTATCCAATACCTTGATAGCTACCTGGAAATTTTTAGGATACTCTGACTCGAAGGTCAAGCGTTCCGCGGAGCGGGGATGCTCAAAAGAAAGCATCTTGGCATGCAAGAGGTAGCCATGATTAATCGGTCGCTCATCGCGGCGACTACTAAATTTATATTTACGTTTGAACTCGGAGAGGCGAATGTCTTGTCCACCATAAAGTTCGTCCCCAACGATAGGACAGCTCAAGGTGGATAGGTGCACTCGAATCTGATGCGTTCGGCCCGTTATTGGTTCACATCGAACTAAAGAAAAGCTCTTCCAAGCCTTGATCGTATTGAAGATCGTTTGGGATGGCTTACCTGTTTCGCGATTGACGCTGACTTTTTTATTGGTCGAGACAAAAAGGGGTACATCCACCAATTTGTCTTCAAAGAAATGGACCCCTGCCGTCATCGTATGATATTCCTTACGCACCTTGCGCTTGGCAAATTGCCCAGCAATCGCCTTATAATTATCGGAGCCTTTGGCCATGAGGAGGATGCCAGAGGTGTTCTTATCTAAGCGGTGGCAGAGACTCAAGTCCGGATTGTATTCCTTAGCGAGGTGATTGAGATTGCGATTGCTTTTATCATCGAGACTCGCCATATCCGTAGGTTTGTTGACCAGAAGAATATCGTCGTCTTCGAACAGGATCAGATCCTTGAATTGAATAAATGCTGCTTTTTTTGCCATGAATTAATCTAATATCCCGATCATCCATTCGTACTGACGGATATCTTTTTCCGCCTGTTTGTAGTTCGGGTAAAAACGTTCGACCCAGCCCCAAAATTTTGGGCTGTGGTTGAGTTCCCGCAAGTGCATCAACTCATGTATGATCACGTAGTCGATGAGCGGGTTGGGCATAAAGACCAAGTGCCAATTGAGGTTGACATTGGAGAGGCTACTGCAGCTTCCCCAACGGGTCTTTTGTCCTTTGATGAATATTTTGTTTACGGAAGAATCCGTTGCTTTGGCTAAAGAAAAGGTTCTTTCTGATAAGATTTCTTTGGCCATCAAGCGGAGGCTTTCGCGTAGGAAGGCCTTCCAATCTTGGTCATGAGGCAAAAGCGTCAGGTGAATCTCTAGTTTTTCAGACTTACGCTCCACTTTACGTCGCCTACCCGTCTTGCGGATCAGTTGGTATCCCTCTCCGAGGAACGGTATCAATCCTTGTTCAAGATCAGAATAAAAACGAATAGAGCGCTTATCCGTCAGCGTACTTTTTTGTAGCCGCTTGAGCATCCACTTTTGATGCTGACTCAAAAATGCCTCGGCCTGAGTATCGACCTTGCCTGAAGGAGTGCGCAAAATAAATCGTTTGAGTTCAGGCTTATAGAGCAGACGGATCGTACGCCCACGGGTCTTTTCGACCAAGAGGGAGATTTGCTGATCGCCTAACTGTATGTGGTGAGTTTGGCTCATGCCTTAACGCCTGCCGACGTAGAGTTGAGTGATAAAGTACTCGCCCGATTTGCTGCGAGCTACGCCTATGCCTGTAAAGATAAAACGCCCATCGAGATTTTCCTTATGTCCGGGGCTAGCGATCCAATCTTTGAGAGCATGACCACCAATATTGTTTGTGTTGTAGGTCGCATAAAGGTTTTCGGCAACCCTCCAATCTTTTTTGGCGTATGCTTTTACTTCTTCTACTCGTTGGTCGAAGCCCTGATGTGAAAAGGGCAATCGTCCACTTGCCATCGCTTGAGAATGCTTTTGCGCAATTGCATTGAGTTCCTTTTGAACTCTAAGTGCATTGAGTCCTACCGATTTTCGGTAACGATTGGTCTGAACATAAACCTCCTTTGCTACTTCAGCGGCAGTAGGGGGAGCGTGCGACACTTGAGGCAAGGAATATAGGAGAAATAATAAGCAGCTATAGATCATGAGATACAATGTTACAAAAATCACGAAGAATCCTTATCTTTGGTTTCGTAACAATTCAATAAAGGCGAAAATGAGAATCGAAAAGCTGGTAGAAGATAAATACACAGCATTGACTTTGCTAGAGGAGAAATTAGATTCTCGCCTGGCTCCTTCGCTCAAAAGTGAACTTATCACCCTCAATGCTGAGGGTGCACGCAATATTTTACTCAATCTCAAAGATGTAAAGTACGTAGATAGCTCAGGTTTGAGCGCAATCTTAACGGCTAATCGTCTTTGTGCTGCTGCGGGTGGTGTGTTGGTCTTATGTGGCCTCAACCCCCACGTGCAAAAATTGGTCGAAATCTCTCACCTCAATTCTGTCTTGAATATTTTGGAAACAGAGGAGGAAGGTAGAGATGCGATCTTTATGGCAGAGATTGAAAATGAGATTGTAGAGCAAGAAGGAAACCAGGACTAAGCAATGCTAAGCATTCTGGAACGGCAATTGCCCTGTTTAGTAAGTAGTTAGATTTAAGTACGGAGTAGAAAGATGGTTGTCCATTTGACAAGCCCCTATTTCTACGCTGCCTTACTTTAGGCTTATGCCTATCCATTTACTTACCTCAAAATTTTACTGTGTTCGAAGTACAGATTTTAGGAACTAGCGCGGCGATTCCTACTAACACTCGCATGCCGACGGCGCAGGTGGTCACTATCCGTGATCGTCACCATCTTGTAGATTGTGGAGAAGGTACCCAAATGCAAATGATCCATCAAAGGGTCAAATTTTCGCGTTTGGATGCTATTTTCATTTCTCATATGCATGGAGACCACATCTTGGGTGTGCCGGGATTACTCAATTCGTTGAGTCTATATGAGCGCAACTTCCCCCTCAAGTTGTATGCCCCCTCGGGGCTAAAAGCTGTTTTAGACCTCATCTTTAAACAAAGCCATAGTTATCTAGGCTACGAACTAGAATTTATACCGACCGAAGACTTCAAAGCGGGAGAAATAATCTATGAGCATAAAGACTACCAGGTAGAGCTTCTACCTTTGGATCATCGTATTTATTGCAGAGGGTTTAAGTTTACTGAAAACCTACAGAAGCCGCGGAAGTTTGACTTTTATAAGGCGAAATCCTTAGAAGTGCCAAATAATAAATTTCGTTTGTTGAAACAAGGGAATAGCATCACTTTAGAAAATGGTCAAACTATTTCCCCTGATGATGTGTTATTAGCTCCAGATGATCCACTTTCTTATTCGTATTGCTCCGATACTTGCTATAATGAAGATTTACTTGAGTACATAAAGGATTCCACCCTCCTTTATCATGAGTCTACCTTCTTGCATGATTTGGAAAAACGCGCCAAAGTTACGGCTCATTCTACCGCTTTGCAGGCAGCAGAAATCGCTCGCAAAGCAAATGTCAAACATCTATTGTTGGGACATTTTTCGGCTAGGTACAAGGATCTTGATCCTTTTTTGGAAGAAGCGCATTCGGTATTTCCGAATACTTCACTTGCCAAAGAAGGGCAAGTCCACAAACTAAAAGACTATGGCTAAGAAAGAAAACCTCCTGTTTTTGATATTAGGAGGATTCTTTATCACTAATGCCCTCGTAGCAGAATTTATAGGCGTCAAGATTTTTTCCTTAGAAGGGACCTTCGGTTGGGAAAATATCAATTGGTCTCTCTTTGGGATCGAAGGGACGCTACAATTTAGTGCTGGCGTACTACCTTGGCCAGTCGTCTTCATCATGACCGATATCATCAATGAGTATTACGGTCAAAAAGGAGTCAAGATTCTCACCTATCTCACTGCAGGATTGATTGGCTATGCATTCATCCTCATCTTCATGTCGATATTTTTAGAGCCCGCCGATTGGTGGTTAGCTTCCTTTCAGGAACAAGGCGTTGACAATGCCCAAAATGCTTTTGCAGGGATTTATGGTCAAGGCATGTGGATTATTATCGGATCATTAGTTGCATTCTTGACCGGTCAACTACTTGATGCAGTAATCTTTCATCGCTTACGCAAAGTAACAGGCAAGAATATTGGCCTTCGGGCAACGATTTCGACCCTGGTTTCGCAGCTATTTGACAGCTTTATCGTGCTTTATATCGGTTTCATATTACCCGGCAAAATGACTCTCAGTCAGTTTTTTGCGATCGGTGCCGTCAACTATAGCTATAAGGTACTTGCGGCAATCGTTTTAATTCCAATATTATATCTAGTACATCGATGGATTCGCAACTATTTAGGGGAGGAGCGAGCAGAGTCCCTAATCAGGAACGCTGCGAATAATCAGCTGGCAGCTTAGGGAACTATTATCTCTATAATGGGAAGGAACGACAGGATGAGCTGGGGCTGAATTGGTATGACTACGGGAACCGATTCTATGATGCTTCAATAGGGCGATTTACTACTCAGGACCGTTTTAGTGAGAAATACTACTCCATGACACCTTATCAGTATGCGGCCAACAATCCAATCCTGTTTATTGATGTGAATGGGGATTCTGTATTCGTCAATACTCTCGATGGCCAGAAACAGGTTCTTTCTATACTAGGAAAAGCTTTTGGTGAAAATGCATCAGGCTTTGAATTTAATAAGCATAATAAACTTGTTTTTACAGGGGATGTGAATGCTTTCAGTGGGACTGAGAAAGAAGTTTTTAATGGCTTAATGAAAGTTGCTAATGACACTGATATAACAAACGTTACATTTGGAAAAAATAGTATTACTAGTGGTCATGGAGGAGAAGGAGTTGCTACAATGACTGACAATCCCAGTTTAACGGAGAATAAGCTTTTTATTGATCCACAAGAAGTTGTTTCGACACAAATAGGAACAAATCGAACTACTGAATATTCAACTCCAAATGGAGGAACAACAACAGTAGCAGCAATGGCAGCAACTGACCGCTCTGGTAATCCTTTGAAAACAGGTTCTTTTGTTGAAGAACCTGTCTATAAACATGATTCAAAAGCAGCGAGATTTTTTCATGGTATAGGTCATATTTTATACCAGAAGTCAAATCAGCAAGAAAGTGTCATCGCTTATGATAATAAAGCAAGAAGTATTTTCAAAAGGAGGAACCGTAGAGGGAAACTTAAACCTGCTCCCGAAGCACCAAATCAAGTAGATTCTGCTCACAAGAATCAACCTTAAACCCCATTTAGCATGAAGTTCAGGATACTTATTTTAATCAGTTCTTTTTTTTGTTTGAAATTAGGAGTTGCTCAAAACACATCCTTTTTAGGGATAACTGACTCCTTGGTGAAGTCTAATAAGTCAATCTTAGTATTTTCTGAGTTTGTTTCAGAGAACTACTCTAGTACAGAAAATGCCTTCATTTATTACTCTAGAGGAAAACTGAACCTTCACCTAGTAGTCTATAAGTCTAATCTTTCGACATATATTGATACAGTATTACATCTAAATGGAGAGCAGCTTTTGAAGCTAGAAAATCATTTAACCTTAATCCAGATTGGCTCACAAATAAAAAAAGAAAATGAATTAATTATTGCTGGTTCTCGCGCTAATTATTCATTCAAATGGGGAGAAACAAATTATCAAACCTCTGGGCGTCATGAAGTATTTATTTGGGATTTGATAAATAACTGATGTTACGCATGTAAAGTCGTAAATTTTATGTTATGGACCGTAAGCGACTTTTAGACCTCTATATTGATTTTCTTTTGAGTAGTACTCGTCAGGCAAGCTCGACGCTCATGTCTGAAGTATTGGACTCCTCCATTAGTCATGATCAGATTACGCGTATGCTGGATGATCCGACAGACGAAATTTTTGGTCAGAAAGCATATTGGAAGCGCATTAAGCCCTTAGTTCGGGAAGTTGAGCATTCAGATGGTTGTCTGATCATCGATGATTTTATTGAAGAGAAACCGCATTCCAAAGAGAATGAACTGATCTGCTATCATCATAGTCATTTGCATGGCCGTTTAGTCAAAGGGATTCAGATTACTCATTTACACTATAGCGTTACACATATGGGTAAAGAAGTAAGTCTTCCCGTAGGCTTTGAGCTGGTCCGAAAAACCGAATGTATCCCCGATGCTCAAACGGGAAAAGAAAAAAGGATTAGTCTTCGTTCTAAACAGGAAATGTTCCGTGATTTGCTCAAAACGGCCACCCATTTCCATCATATTCTCTATCGGTTCGTCCTTGCTGACACTTGGTACGCCAGTGTAGCGAATATGATTTTTGTCCAAAAGAAGCTCAAAAAAGACTTTATTTTCGGTTTGAAATCTAATCGGAACGTAGCCCTCAGTCAGGGGCAACTCAGACGAAAAGAATTTGTCAAGTTAGCCGATCTCTCGATAGAACCCGGAGAAGTACGCCCCATTTGGCTCAAAGATCTCCCTTTCCCGCTGTATCTAGCCAAAGAGGTCTATGTTAACGAAGACCAATCCACCGGCATTCTTTTTTTGGTTACTGCACGAGTAGATTTGACTTACCAGCAAATCATCTCGATCTATCCGAACAGATGGAAAATCGAAGTGGCACATAAGTCAGTTAAAAACAATGCTTCCTTGGCAAGCTCACCGACAAAAGTGCCCAGAACGCAAGCCAATCATATTTTTGCGGCCTTTTGTGCACTCGTACAACTCGAATGGATTAAGCTCAAAACCAGCGCCAACCATTTTGCCTTCAAACGAAAATTATACATCAAAGCATGCAGGGCCGCTTTCAAAGAACTTCAACATGTGAAATATTCGATTTCTCATGCGTAACATCAGTAAATAATTAGACTAGGCGGATTAGTAGGTGTACCTGCAAATCAGACAGGATAATCTCGTTTCAACGAAATCACTCCTCCAGTCCCTTCAATCCTTCATGCTGACTGAGCCGTTGATACTGTGAGATGGCCGTCTTAACCAGCAGTTCAAACCGCTTTTGTTTATCCGTC
>JBGCFA010000178.1:0-23177 GCA_045106675.1 Bacteroidia bacterium | reverse complement strand
GGTAGATGGACAACATCCTTCATTAGCGAATAATTATCGAGGGCAATATGTGCCCAATAGCCAAGCTTGGTTTGATTCGCGCGAAAATACTACCACGCCTTTTGATTGTGGACAGCACGGTACACACGTTGCGGGCATTGCGGTGGGCCTCGATCCTGCTACCAATGATACCACCGGTGTCGCTCCCGGAGCAAATTGGATGGGTTCGCCCGGTATCCGAGGTGGGAGTTGTAGTGCGGGGCAGTTTCCGGTGCAGACGCTCCAATGGGCCCTCAATCCTGACAATGATCCCAATACCGTGGATGATATGCCTGATGTGATCAACAATAGCTATGGTACTCCATTTGATGATGTGACGATAGCATTTTGTACTGGACCTTATCGGCAGGTGCTCAATGTACTCGAAGCGGCTGGGATTGCAGTGGTTTTTGCCGCTGGTAATGATGGTACTCAAGGGGCTAGTACGGTTAGCGGACAAGCACATATTAATACCGATCTCGTCAATAGTTTTTCGGTGGGTTCTGTTAATGCCTTGAACTTCCGCAATGGCTTTTCAAGTAAAGGTCCTTCTATCTGTGGAGGGACTGGATCGATCAAAAAGAAGCCTGAAGTAGTAGCACCCGGTTCTCAAATCAGATCAGCGCAAGCGGGAGGCTCCGGTTATTTTACCCAGTCGGGAACGTCCATGTCCTCCCCTGCTACGGCTGGAGCAGTACTCTTACTCAAAGAGGCCTTTCCAGATTTGACAGGTACCCAACTTAAATTAGCACTCTATTTTTCGGCGCGTGATCTTGGCCCCAATGGAGAAGACGATAGCTTCGGCATGGGTTTGATTGATCTGAGTGCAGCTTTCCAATATCTCATTGATGAGGGCCATGTTCCCGTAACGCCTAGTGCTAATTTAGACGTAGCGGTGATCGATATCCTCAATATTGAGTCCGAAATGTGCGGTACTACTATCGCTCCTGTTCTACAACTCGAAAATCATGGCACTGAGGCATTTACTCAGCTCAAGATCGCTTATCGCTTCAATGATAGTTTGATGGGAGAGCACCTTTGGACTGGCACTGCTATCGTTGGTAGCACGATCATCGTACCGCTGCCCAATGAAATTATCCCAACGGGAGGTTATACTTTAGAAGTAGAGGTTGTTGAAGTCAACGGACAGGCAGACTATCGTTTTGTAGATAATCAGGATTACTTCACTTTCGCGATTATTGCAGATTCGATTGCGGCGATAGAGAGTGAGCCTATCTGTATCGGAGAACCCGGTCTTTTATCAGTACTGACCAATGGTACGGGCACTGTGATCTGGCATGATGATTCGGTTGGCGGCAATGAGATCGCGACGGGTAGTGCTTTTGTGACAGCTGCTTTGCAGAACGATACCACCGTTTATGCGAGCATCGAATATCGTCGAGAGGCTGGTAAAAAGACCTATGTTGGCGATAACGGTTTTTTTGATACTGATACGGATGGTGCCTTGATTTTTGATGCTCACACTCCTTTCAAACTGAAGTCTGTGATGGTTTTGAGTCAAGCCGATGGTCAACGTTTGATAGAGCTGCGTGATGCGGGTGGTACTGTACTCGCCAGCAAGGCTATTGCAATCAATCTTGGACCACGTGTCCTAGAGCTAGATTTTGACGTTCCCGCAGGGAGTAATCTCCAACTCGGTATCGCTAATACCAGCAACTTATTTGTGAGCAATACGCTGGTGTATTACCCTTATGGTATCCCACAAGTACTGAGCATCAAGCGCTCTCTTACTGAGGGTGTCAGTGAATATCCATACTTCTACGATTGGCAAATCGAATATCCCGGTACTTGTGAGCGTATCCCTGTTTCTGCTACGGTAGCAACTGGTACCGCCCAAGCAGCCTTTACTTCAGATGTCATGCAGTTAAATCTACCTGACTCCGCAACCGTCAATTTTACGGATCAAAGTGTCGGCGCTAGCGCTTGGCTCTGGAACTTTGGTGATGGGGATACTTCTACTCTCCAAAGCCCGACGCATATCTATACTTATACTGGTAGTTTTCCGGTGGCGCTTTCTGTTTTAGGTGCGGATGGCTGTCGCGTGGCGACTACCCAAACGATCACCGTAGGGGGTGTGAATACTGATCTCGAAGACGATTTAGCCAGCAAAATGCAGATATTCCCCAATCCTACAAATGATCGATTGGTGGTAGCGTTCCCCGAAGGGGTGTGGAAAGAGTCTCAGCTTTCACTCTATGATTTAAATGGTCGCCTGATCTGGAGACGGAGCGTTCCCGCAGGGCAAAATCAAATAGAACTGTCCCTCGCCGAGCAAGCCAATGGTTTGTATTTGCTAGCCCTGCAAAGTGAAGGTCGCCGTTGGCAGGAGAAGGTCTGGAAGCAATAGGCAAGAGATAGTGCCCGCTGCGCGGAACGCGCTTTCGAACGATTCCGATAGCTGGCGAGCTATCGGAAGAGGAGAAATCTCAGATTGAGCAAAAGTTCCAATGACCCAATCTGAGACTTCTCCTCTCCCGATGGTTAATCGGGATCGTTCGAAGGAGTGTGCCACACACGAGAAAACACACAAAACATGTTTAAGAAAATATCTTCATACGTTTTCGTATCAATTGGATTGTTGCTATCGGTATCCGCACAATCCAAAATCTCCCGCGATCTGCAAGCTCGTATTGTGGCTGATCCGGATCAGTGGCAAGACGTCTATATCGTCCTCGAAGATCAACTCGATTTGATGGCCTTGGATGATAGCCTCCGCAAAGTCAACGCTAGCCTCGATCAAAGAGGCCAGACTGTCGTCCAAAAGCTAAGAGCGCATAATCTGAGAAGGCAAGTTCCTTTGAGACATTGGATGTCTTGGCGGTCGAGTACCATTACAAATGTTCAGCATTATTGGATCAGCAATTTGATTACGGCTAGGATGAAGCCAGAAGCAATCTACGAGATCACATTTAGTCCACAGATTGCGCAAATTCTTTGGATGGCTCCCATAGTCGGAGACGAATATGAAGTAAATCAAGTCCTCGCACCGACAAGTGTGGGCGGGCATGAACAGGGACATGATGTCATCGCGGCTCCGGCTATGTGGCAGATGGGTTATACTGGATATGGTCGCAAAATATTGATCATTGACTCTGGCGTTGATCCCACTCATCCTGCTCTGTCGGACAATTACTGGGGTAAGTATGTCGATCCGTCGCAAGCTTGGTTTCATCCCAACGGTAGTGCTGTTCCCCTTGCCTGTGATTTACATGGTACACATGTGAGTGGTACAGCGGTTGGTTTAGATCCCAATACGCAGGATACCATAGGCGTGGCTTTCGGGGCCAATTGGATGGCATCGCCCGCAGTCGGCACTAGCAATGGTAGCAATTGCACCAACCCGATCGTTTCGGTAGTGAGCGCCTTGCAATGGGCTTTGGACCCTGACGGAGATCCGACGACCACCGATGATATGCCTGATGTGATTAACAACTCTTGGTCTATTAGTTCGCCATCTCCTGGCAACGAATGCAACGGTATCTTCAAAACTGTCTTTGACGCTTTAGAAGTCGCAGGTATTGCAGCGGTATTTTCGGCGGGTAATCAAGGGCCGAGTGTGAGTACTATCAGTTCGCCCAAAAATATCGTGACCAGTCCCGTCAATACTTTTTGTGTGGGGATGGTTTTTGGTACGAGTCCAATCTTAGCCATCGTCAATGGTTCGAGTCGTGGGCCTGCGCTTTGTGGCAGTCTGAGTGATAATCTTTTCAAGCCCGAAGTAGTGGCACCGGGGCATACGATTCGTTCTAGTGGTCTCAATCAGCAGTATTTCAATTTGACAGGAACTTCGATGGCCACGCCACACGTTTCGGGAGCGATTTTGCTACTCAAGGAAGCCTTTCCCAATCTCACGGGTACCGATCTCAAATATGCTTTGTACAATAGTGCTGTCGATCTAGGTCCAGTTGGCGAAGACAATTCTTATGGCATGGGCATTATCAATATCAAAGCGGCCTTCGATACACTAGTAGCCCAAGGCAACGTTCCGCTAGCGGTAACTGATCAAAATGATGCCGCACTACTCGAAGTGCTGGGTGTGGTGGGTTTGATATGTGACAGTGTATTGCAGCCTCAAGTCGTGATCCGCAATCAAGGGAGCAATAGCATTGATTCGCTTTGGCTGGTCTGGGAGGATAATAATGGCGCACTGGATAGCCTCTTTTGGAGTGGTAACTTGCTCTCCGGTGAGATTGATACGCTTGCTTTGCCGACGGAGATTTATAGTCCGGGAAGCTATCAACTTCGCTATGAGTTGCGTCGCGTCAATGGCGGGGCGGATTATCGTTTTCTCGACAATAGTCGAACGCTCAGTATCACGATCAGTAGCGAGTTTGAACCTCAAATAGCAGCCTTCCCAGATGTTTGTATCGGCAATGAAGTGCTGCTCAGTAGTGCTGAGAATAAAAATTTATTTTGGTATGACGACGCCTTTAGTGATCAGCCAATTGCGGAAGGAGTCGATTTTGTCAGTCCTGCCTTATCGCAAAGCATGACTTATTATGCGGCCACTGCCCAATCGTTCCCCGCAGGGAAAGCAGACAACAATGGCGATCCCGGTGTCTATAATGAAACTGGCGCAGGATTATGGTTTCAAGCAGAACGAGCTTTCAAATTACGCTCGGTATTGGTTTATAGTCTTTCGGATGGCATCCGAACGTTTGAACTCCAAGACAAGGATGGCAATGTGCTGCAAAATCGCCCGCTTTCGATCAATTTTGGTCCGAAACGCATAGAGCTAGATTTTGACGTTCCCGCAGGGGATAGCCTCTGGTTGGGGGTGACGAGTTTGGCGGGTAGTACGCAGTTGTTTAGTAGTACAGGAGGAGCGACTTATCCTTATGAGGTGCCCGAGGTCTTGAGTATTATTGGGTCGTCGCTGGGAGCAAACGCTTATCCTTATTGCTACGATTGGGAGATTAGTTATGCGGGTTGCCGTACTGAGATCCCGGTCAATGTGGCCTCTGGACAGCATCAAGCTTCCTTTGTGGCCCAACCGGATTTGATTTATCTCGCCAATGGTGGCAGCACACAATTTAGCGACCAAAGTTTTGGTACACTCGCTTGGCAATGGCGCTTTGGGGACGGGGATAGCAGCAACTTAGCGAGTCCCAATCATACTTATACAGCTCCGGGTACTTATCTGGTAAGTCTCCAGAGTATAGGTCCCGATGGCTGTAGTGATGCTTATCAAGACAGCGTGGAGGTGGTAGACTGGAATGTATCCATCGCTCCTGAGCAATCGCTTCAGATCCAACTTTTTCCCAATCCCACCTCCGCTGAACTCTTGGTTTCGATCCAACAAGCCTCACCGCGGCAGATTGATTGGTCATTGCTCGATATTCAAGGCAAGAGCATCCAAAGCGGCGCTTGGGAATTGGGCGTTCGCGAGGAGCGTAAACTCAATCTAAAATCGCTACCGGCAGGGCTCTATCTCCTTCGTCTTAATGATGGTGAGAATATCGTGCTGATGCGAGTGATGAAGCAATAAACTCGATAGAGTAGGTGAAAAATACGCTGCATATCTGTGAGCTCTAAACAAACAAAAATGCAGCGTATTCCTTGTTTATAGATACTAGCGTATCACGATGCGGTGTGTCAAACTGACCTCATCATTGACAAATTGCAGCAAATAAAGCCCGCTGGCAAGGTCTGCCAAATCAAGTGTAGTAGATGTCCCATTGAGATCAAAGGTCCCAACTTTTTCCCCGCTCGCTGTAAAGAGAGTCAATTGGGTATGACGATCCTGTAATGCGTCAGAGATCTCAATATGCAGAATATCCTTTGTTGGATTAGGGAAAACGCTAAAGCCTGCTTGCCTAGCATCTAGTTCATCAATACTATTTGCGGCTTCCAATGTAAAAGTCAAATCATCTACATTAAAAGCATTGTTATTGGTGATGTCCAAGCGCATTACTTGTTCCCCTGCTTCTAAATCTATGGTATTGTTGGCCGCTATTGATTGGAAGGTATACCACGCTCCTGTACTGGGAACGGTGAAATTGCTAGAAGCATTATTCTTGTCAAATGTGATACTAAAGGTACCATTAGCTACTTCAGAGGCAATCTCGGCGGTCACACTATAGATCCCTGCTTGGGCTACCTCTACCGTATATTCTATCCACTCACCAGAGGCCACATACTCCAGTATATAATCATTGCCCAAGGCTCCGATATCTACGCCTTCATCCACGCGAAAGCCTCCGGGAATATTTGCAGCTTCATTATCGTGATAGGCCAGTCCTTCCCCTCCATTATCATACTCTTCCACTTCCAATACTCCGGGAATAGCGATGGAAGTTTGATTAAATGGGGTTTGTACAGAGGCAGTAATCCTTAGCCTAGTAGGATAACCATGAAGCAGCGTTCCATCGGCCCGTGTGGTATACATCCGATACGTATAGGTTTTGCCCTCTTCCACATTTACATCGGTGAAAGTGGTAGTATTTGCAGGAAGACTAGCAATTTGTACAAATGCATTTGACCCTACAGATCTCTCTAGGATAATGTCACCACTGGCAGTTGCACGATTGTTCCAATCTACCACGATCGTTGGCGCATTGGTGGTCGGATCTGGGGTGAAGGTAGAGAAAATTTGATTAGGGGAATCTTGGTGGTAATGCATGAGGATATCTTTGACCTCCGGCCAACTATTATTGCCTCTGTTCAAAACACCAAAATCACCTCCGTCATCCCAGACAGAAAATGCAAAACCATTGACAGTACACTGCTCTATATTATGTGCGTAAATCCGCATTCTGGAATTAAAGTCACAAGCCAGCACAGCACCGAATTCACTATGGTGAATGGGGATATTATTAGTAATGGACCAATTCTTAACAGACTGGTATTTATTTGTCAATTGCTGGTAATCATTTGCGGTTCCCCATGTTCCCATTCCTTGACCCGAAAATTGCCATGGATCATAAGCATGGTAATACCCAATGATATAGTTGTCATTAGGAATCGCAGCATTGAGTAGTTGGTCAGAATTTGCGTACATATTCCCACCGTAGATGACAATTCGAGTAGGGTTACTTGCTCGGATAATCCCAAGGATCCGTTGGTTCAAATCATCTACTTGGGCTACCGTCATGCCATTAGGCTCATTGATGATCTCAAAGAGCAGTTTGTCAGATTTATTTTGGAAGCGCTCTGCTATTTGCACCCAGATAGAATCATATCTTGCTCTTAGAGTGGCATTGCTATAATTATTTTTTAGCCAGTCCTCATGATGGCCATTGAGTGTAATATAGAGCCCTCGCGACAATCCCCAATCCACTACTTCTTCTACTCGATTCATCCAAGAAGTGTCTACCGAAAAAGGAGCGGTATTCGCCGTATGTTGATCCCAACGCACGGGAATTCGGACATTGGTAAATCCCGCATTTATATATGTATCAAAGAAAGACTCTTGCGCTGGCCCATTGTTCCATGCACCTTCAGTAGGAGGTTCAAGTGTATTGCCAAGATTGATTCCTCTACCCATTTCTGCTACGGCTACTTGCGGAGACAATTGTGCCGATAAAGGATTTTGGAGCAAAACAGAGATGAGAATAAAAAAGAAGTAAGGGTTTTTCATCAGTAGTCTTTTATAGTAATAAACATTATTCGTTTAACTATAAGAGGCAACATCTATCAAATTTTACTATGCTCCTATGCAAGAATTGATTTTGGCAGTCCGCAAAAACCCACGCTGACAGGGTTCCTAACTCTGTCAGCGTGGAAAACCCTGTCTCCTATGTTCCTATCGCTTTATCACTTGCTTCAAGGCAAAAAGTCCCAGCGTTCGCTCTAGCGAGCCTAATTTATAGTCGCCATTCTCCATCAACTTGGTCACTTTGGGAATCAATCTGGCCAACTTACGTCCATAAGGTTTTGTCAAGGCCCTACCGACCATTGCCATGCGTTTTGCACTGTTGAGTGATTGCATGTATTCCTCTAATTGATCGGTAAGTAATACGATTTCGTCTTGATTTTGCTTCGAAAAACGCTGTAAATAGCGTACCGTCCGTACTGGGCTTTCAAAGTTGGTCGCTTCGTCAAGTGCCGTAGCTATGACAGTAGCAAAACCATCAAACTTTTTTTGAGGGTCAACTTCTACATTGGCGAGGCGGTCCAGTTCGGTCCGATGGACGCGCAATTGTTTGCCCGCAGTACAGCCACTCATTAGGATTAGCGTCATTAATAAATACGAAAGAGTCAAATGCTTCATCATCAATATTGTTAAGTTTTATAGGGGAGAAAATTTAGCGCATCATTTATTATATTTGCACTCTCATTTTTAAATCGGTCACAGTCATATGTCCAAACCGTACAAGCAGTACGATAAGCTATCTTTGCCAGCCATAGACGAAGAAGTCTTACAATGGTGGAATGCAGAGGATACCTTCAGCCAGAGCATCAGCTCGCGTGAAGGTCAGCCTACTTTTACTTTTTATGAAGGCCCGCCTTCGGCAAACGGTAAGCCGGGTATTCACCACGTACTTGCTCGTACTATTAAAGACTTGATTTGTCGCTATAAGACACTTCAAGGTTATCAAGTTAAGCGCAAAGGTGGTTGGGATACCCATGGTCTGCCCGTCGAACTACAAGTCGAAAAGCGTCTAGGCATCACCAAAGAGGACATCGGCAAGACTATCTCGGTCAAAGAGTACAATGCTGAATGTCGCAAGGATGTCTTGATGTTCAAAGATCTTTGGGACGACCTCACCCGCAAAATGGGTTATTGGGTAGATCTCGACAATCCCTACGTCACTTTTGAGAACAACTATATCGAGTCCGTTTGGAATCTTCTCAAGCGACTTTGGGATAAGGATTTGATCTACAAAGGCTTTACTATCCAGCCTTATTCTCCCGCCGCCGGTACAGGTCTGAGTTCACATGAGCTCAACATGCCCGGCACCTATAGAGACATCAAGGACACCTCCATGGTGGCACAGTTCCTCATCCAAGGGACGACCGACGAGTATTTTCTCGCTTGGACCACTACTCCATGGACCTTGCCTAGTAATACTGCTTTGGCCGTAGGAAAAAATATTTCCTACCTCAAGGTTCGCACTTTCAATCCCTATACTTTCAGGCCTCAGACGGTGGTCCTCGCTGAGGAACGCTTGGGCTATTACTTCCCAGAGAAGAACGCTGAACTCAGACTAGCTGACTATCAGGAAGGGGATAAGGCAATTCCTTTTGAAGTTCTCAGCAAGCATAAAGGCAGCGAATTGGCGGGTACACGCTATGAGCAACTCATGGACTATGTTACGCCGGAGGGAGATCCTTTCCGCGTGATTGTCGGTGATTTTGTTTCGACTGAAGATGGTACCGGTATCGTCCATATCGCGCCAACTTTTGGTTCTGATGACTTTATCGTTGCTGCGCAGAACAACATCCCGGCACTCTTAGTCGAGTATGAAGACGGCAGTATGGGACCATTGGTGGATCGCCAAGGTCGCTTTACCAAAGATGTAGCCGAATTCGCTGGGCGTTATGTCAAAGACTACGGTCAAGACGAAAAACGCAGCGTCGATGTCGATATCGCCATCAAACTCAAAACTGAAAACAAAGCATTTGATGTACGCAAGTACGAGCACAGCTACCCGCATTGCTGGCGTACCGACCGTCCGGTGCTATACTATCCGCTTGATAGCTGGTTTATCCGCACTACCGCGGCTAAAGATCGCTTGATCGAGCTCAATAAGACGATCAATTGGAAACCTGGCTCTACTGGTACAGGTCGCTTTGGCAACTGGCTCGAAAATCTCGTGGATTGGAATCTTTCCCGTTCTCGCTATTGGGGTGTGCCTTTGCCAGTTTGGTCTACAGAGGACAAGCAGGAGCGTAAGTGTATCGGCTCCGTCGCCGAACTCCAGGCTGAGGCGGATAAGGCCGTGGCAGCTGGTGTCATGACGCAGGCTCGGATGGATGCGTTCTTCGCAGAACTTGACCTACACAAGCCCGGCGTAGACGACCTCATCCTCGTCAGCGAAAGTGGGCAAGCGATGACCCGCGAGTCAGACTTGATCGACGTTTGGTTTGACTCAGGCTCTATGCCTTTTGCTCAATGGCATTATCCATTTGAAAACCAAGAAGAATTTAAATCCTCTTTCCCGGCTGACTTTATTTCAGAGGGAGTGGATCAAACGCGTGGTTGGTTCTTTACACTCCATGCGATATCAGTGATGCTAGAAGATAGCATCGCCTTCAAAAATGTCATCTCTACGGGTTTATTGCTCGACAAGGATGGCCGTAAGATGTCCAAGCGTATCGGCAATGTAGTCGATCCGTTTTCGACGATCTCTAAATATGGCGCTGATGCTACCCGTTGGTATATGATCGCTAATTCTCCGCCTTGGGAAAATTTACGCTTTGATCTCAAAGGCGTTCAGGAAGCACAGCGTAAGTATTTCGGCACTTTGTTCAATACTTATAATTTCTTTGCACTCTACGCCAATATTGCTGGCTATGAATACGGAGAAGTAAGTGATCCGAAATCTCGTTCTGAATTGGATCAGTGGGTCTTGTCGGTCAAAAATTCATTGATTCAAGATGTTGCCGAGTATATGGACGATTTTGATCCAACTCGAGCAGTACGGGCCATCGATTATTTTGTCAATGAGCAGCTTTCCAATTGGTTCGTTCGGCTCAGCCGGAGAAACTTCTGGGACGGTGATACGAAGGTCTTTGATACCCTCTATGAGTGTTTAGAGACGGTTTCTGTGCTAATGAGTCCCTTTGCGCCTTTCTTTGCGGAGAAGCTATATCGCGATTTGACGGACGGCAAAAAACTTTCTAGTGTTCATATTGAGCGTTATCCGGAGGCTAAGCAAGACTTGATCGACAAAACGGTCGAGGCTCGTATGGATATGGCCCAAAAGGTTACTTCCTTGATCCTCAGTATTCGCCGCAAAGAGAAAATGAAAGTACGTCAGCCACTTGCGAAAGCAATGGTTGCGATCATGGATACTCAATTAGCTGGACAGTTCGATAATGTAAAAAATATCATATCTAAAGAAGTAAATATTCAAGAAATTGAGTATATTCGAGAGGATAATTCGATCCTGGTTAAGAAAATTAAGCCAAACTTTCGCGCCTTGGGTCCTAAGGTCGGTCCACTGATCAAAGAGATCGGTCCAGCCTTAGCCAAGTTTACGCAGGAAGACATTAAGACCTTGGAAAGCGAGGGTAAATATGAGCTTACACTCTCCAATGGTGCTTTTGCGATTGAATTAGCTGATGTTGAAATATTAAGTGAAGATATTCCAGGTTGGTCTGTTGCTTCTGATGGCGTATTTACTGTGGCATTGGATGTGACCCTTACCGAGGCTTTGGAGCAAGAAGGGATTGCGAGAGAGTTTGTGAATCGTATACAAAATCTCCGAAAGAACAACGGCTTTGAAGTAACCGACCGAATCAATATCACAATCTCTTCTGCTGATTGGGACCCAGCCGTAAACGCTTATGCGGATTATATCTGTAAAGAAACCCTAGGCGATAGTCTCACGTTAGCTGAGGTATCGGAAGGAGAAGAGATTGATATCAATGGTACTACAGGAAAGATCTCGCTATCGCGGGTCTAACCAAAGTATATTTACACAACTACTCAAGTTCTTGTTTCCTCATTATGGCCTCAACTTAAATGGACACATTGTATGGAAAGTAACAACGAAAAACAGTTCTACTCTAAAAAAGAACTCTCTGAATTTAAAGAGATTCTTGTCGGCAAACTTGAAGAGTCTCAATCTGAATGTAAGCGCCTTGCGGTTTCTCTGAAGGAATTAGGCGGTGGTTCAGCTGATAGTCTCAACTTTACTGAGTACGGCAACGAAAGTCGAGAAAAAGAACAAGTTGAAATTTTGATGGCGCGTCAGGAAAAATTTAGTGATAAGCTAGAAAAAGCGCTGATCCGCATCGAAAATGGTAGTTATGGCATTTGTCGTATCAGTGGAGATCGAATTCCTGCTGATCGTCTGAGGATTGTGCCTCATGCTACTACTACTGTGGCCGCGAAAATGAATCGCAGCCAAGCAAAACGATAATTAGAACCTGAATTTACCCCCATAGGCTTTGAAGGCGAGAAAGTATTTTTTGATTGCATTCGCAGTAGTGCTGCTGGATCAACTAACCAAACTGTATATTAAACTGAATTTTGAATACCGAGAAGCGGTTTCCGTGGTCGGTGATGTTTTCAAAATCCAGTTTATCGAAAATAAAGGGGCGGCCTTTGGCCTTACCGTATCCACAATCGTCAATTCGCTGGGAGGAGAAATGTCCGATGAAACGGGCAAATTGATTCTCACCTTGTTTTCGATTGGTGCTGTAGTCGTGATAGGCGTAGTAGTCTATAGACTGGCTAGCCACCGCTCGCCATTGCCTTGGTTTGTCGCTTTGATCTTTGGCGGAGCACTCGGCAATATCATCGACCGTACCTTTTATGGGATGTGGTTTTCGGACATCAACAACTATTCTGGCGGATTATTCCACGGGAGGGTTGTTGATTTTTTCTATCTCGATATTTGGGAAGGAACTATCGCTGAATGGATACCACTATTTGGGGGATCCTATACCTCCCTCTGGCCAATCTTCAATATCGCTGATGCTGCAATCTCGATTGGTATTGTAGCGATTCTGTTTTTTCAAGGTCGTTTTTTCAAGATGGATGAGCAATCTCGTCAGGACGAAACTTTGGTTGGCTCTTCTAGTGTGTTACCCACGACACCTCCTAAGACCGAAAAAGCAGAATCCAAAACAGAAAGCGCCAACTGGGAATTACCCAAAAGTGAAGTCGATTCCAGTGCTCATACTGAATAAAGACACAATTTGACCCAACAAAAGACAGCCTTTCTCGGTTGTCCTATTGAGAAAATTGACTAACTTCCAGCTCAATTTGAAAGCCTGATTTCCATGGATTGGAAAAATTATAATAAATTAGTTCTCCCTGATATTCCGAACCTGCACGACATTGCAGTTTATGAGAAGGAATACAAAGGTTACGAAACTCTTCGTAATGTCCTGACTGACAGTAAGTGGGACCGCAAGTCTGTAATTAACGAGGTCAAAAAAGCCAATATCCGCGGACGTGGTGGGGCTGGCTTTAATGCAGGTCTTAAGTGGTCTTTCATGCCTCCTAAGCAAGAAGGGGTACCTCGTTATCTCGCTTGTAATGGTGATGAGTCTGAGCCGGGAACTCACAAAGACCGTCGGATCTTTGAATTCAATCCACACCTTTTTATTGAGGGTGCTTTGATTGCTTGTTATGCCATGGAAATGGATGCTGCTTATTGCTACATCCGTGGTGAGTATGCTGACTGGATCGACATGATGCAGGAAGCTGTTGACCAAGCTTATGCCAAAGGCTATGCTGGTGACAACATCATGGGTACAGGTATTAGCATTCACTTTCACGTTCACAAAGGGGCCGGTGCCTACATTTGTGGCGAGGAGACTTCCCTCATGGAATCTTTGGAAGGCAAGCGTGCTTACCCACGTTCCAAGCCACCTTTTCCGGCGCAGTACGGACTATGGGGCAAGCCTACCACTATCAATAATATTGAAACTCTCGCGCACGTCAAGCTCGTTATGCAAAACGGCGCAGATTGGTATAGCAAAATAGGTTGCGCTACTTTCCCAGGCCCGATGTTGTACGGTATCGCCGGACACGTCAATCGCCCAGGTATGTATGAGTATCCTTCCGGTATGCTGATCTCTGATTTGATCTACAAAGTAGCGGGTGGTATTCGTGGAGGCAAAAAACTCAAAGCCGTAGTGCCAGGAGGTTCTTCGGTGCCCGTTTTGACTGCCGATATGATCGAAGGCATCACGATGGATGCTGATTCACTGCGTACTGTAGGGACATTTGTTGGAACTGGTGGTATGTGTATCCTCGATGAGGACACTGATATCGTCAAGTTTTTGATTCGCGTCTCTTACTTTTACGATCACGAGTCTTGTGGCCAGTGTACGCCTTGTCGTGAAGGCACAGGCTGGTTTGTCAAGTTGCTCAAACGCATTGACTCTGGTCAAGGTGAGATGCGCGACCTCGACACTCTGCTCGAACTTTGTGATACTATGGAAGGTCGTACCGTATGTGCGCTCGCCGATGCAGCTGCTTGGCCAGTCCGCAATACGATCATCCGTTTCCGTTCTGATTTCGAAGCCAAAATTACGCGCAAAGGCGTTTACGCTACTGCCTAATTTTTAAAATATATTTTCAAAGAGGCACGAGTGATCGTGCCTCTTTTTTTTGTTTGTAGGCTTTTGATAAAATCGATCCTTTTGCTTGGCCCAAAAGCTATCGAGATTACTGCTCGTTTTACAAAAAGGATAGTACTCAACATAAAAAGCTTTAGTCCGTATCTATACATCAATCTTACTTCACGAAATCAGCCGTAAGCCTTATGCCTTTTTCCCCCTTCCCTGAACTAACAACTGATCGATTACGGCTGCGCCGAACGCTAGCGTCCGACGCCGAGGCGATATTCTTTTTACGATCTGACCCTGCGGTTAACGCTTTGGTCAAGCGCTCTGCACCCAAGACCTTAGCTGATGCATCAGAGTTTATTCGATTGCGACAGTTAGACATCACTAATGAAAAAATGCTCTATTGGAGTATTTCCCTCAAAGATGATCCTACTATGATCGGTTCTATCTGTCTATGGAATTTTAGCAAGGACAAACAGCTAGCTGAAGTAGGCTACGATCTACATACAGATTTTCATCAGCAAGGTATCATGAATGAGGCCATGGAAGTGGTAGTAGCTTATGGTTTTGGACCACAGGGGTTAGACATTATTGAGGCATACACCCAAAACGACAATATCGGCTCGAAAAAACTCCTGCTCAAAAATGGTTTTGCACAGGATGAAAAACGCAAAGACGATCACAATCCTAAGAATGTGATTTTTGTGGCCCGTCGGGCCATGCCGAACCCGTAGCGACGCAATATTTTGCGTCGCCACATACAGCAATATTTTGCGTCGGCACATACAGCGATATTTTGCGCCACCCAATCCTGCAAATTATCCCTCCAACAATTCTTTTACATAAGCCACCAGTCGATTATTGATATTGCGAAGTGATTCATGCGACCAGCCGCCGATGTGGGGGGCAAAGATTACGTTCTCATATTCAAATAGTTCGGATAAGACTGAGCGTTCTGCGGAGCTGAGCTTATGCATCTTTTCATTGGGGAGGACATCAAGGGCTGCTGCGGTGATTTTGCCCGTCTTTAGGCCTCTCGCCAAAGCATCTAAGTTTACAATCGGGCCACGCGCTAGATTGAGTAGCATGAAGGGCTTAGCCATGCGTTCGATAAGATCGTCATGAACCCACTCTCTCGTCTCACTAGTCAATGGCACATGAAAGCTCAAGACATCGGCTCGCTCATAGATTTCTTCGAGCGAAACCTCTTTGATGTGATCATGGCCAAAATCGCTTACATATTTGTCATAGACCAGCAATTCAGCCTCAAAACCGGCTAAGCGTTTGGCGACAGCCTTGCCCGTATTGCCATAACCGATGATACCGATGGTTTTTTGAGTGAGTTCCGCCGCGCGGTTTTGCTCTCGCTGCCAGTCAAATTGCTTGACTTGGGCATTGGCACGAATGAGGTGATGGCGAAGCGTAAGTAGCATCCCCACAGTTTGTTCACCCACAGAATCTGCATTGGCTCCGGCGGTATTTTGGGCGACGATCCCTTTGGATGCGAGATACTCCATATCAATATGATCCATACCTACCCCAGCACGCAGGACTAACTTCAAGCGATTCGCCTTATCAGCTAACTCCTGATCTACTTTGACTTTGGAGTTCATGATTAGGATGTCGATATCGGAAATTAATTCCAGTACTTCTGGCCGCTTGATCTCAGGTTGATAGTTAAACTGAACGGGGAGTGCAGCGAGTTGATCCAAAAATGCGACTGGAAATCGATCGATGATAAGTAGGTTCATGTCGCAAAGTTGGGATTTTTTTCTGGATGAGCTATATCGTTCGCCTGCGGCGGAACGTTAGAAGTGTGAATTATAAATAAGTACCCAGTATTAAGTATTAAGTACAGAGACAACTAAAGTACTGATCGTCAGTCTATCTCGGTACTATTTACTTTATACTGTCCTACTACTTAGATGTCTTGAATTGCTGAATGCTTAATATGAAAAACCTACTGTATTTTTTGCCGCTTGCCCTTGGCTTGCTCGCTTGTGATAAAACAACGCCTTTGCCAGAACGGGACTTTGCGGAGGATATGCGGCTATTTGTGCAAAGCATCAGTAGCAATGCGAAAGCCCAAAATCCTAACTTCTTGGTGATCCCCCAAAATGGTCAGGAGTTAGTTACGACTAATCTTGAGGGAGACGGACCACTCGCGACCGCTTATCTAGATGCGATTGATGGGCAAGGCCGTGAAGATTTGTTTTATGGCTACAATCGCGACAATCAGGCTACGGCTGACAAGGAAACGACCTATATCACCGACTTTCTCGACAAAGCCAAAGCTGTAGGAGTAGTTGCGGTGGTTACAGATTATTGTAGTGATCAGAGCAAAATGGATGATAGCTATCAGCTCAATGCAGACAAAGGTTACCTTTCATTTGCGGCTGACGAGCGCGAACTCAATAATATACCTACTTATCCTGCTACCATCGCTGGCGAAAATGCTGATGATATCCAAAGTCTGAGTGAAGCCAAAAACTTCCTCTATTTAATCAATCCGTCGGGCTACGCCGATAAAAATGCCTTCATCCAGGCTATCAGTGCGACCAATTATGATATGCTGATTATTGATGCGTTTTATGAGGATACTTGGCTGACAGCGGCGGATATAAGCGTTCTGCGAAGCAAAAATAATGGTGGGATCAGACTAGTAGTCTCCTATATGAGTATCGGAGAAGCTGAAGATTATCGCTACTACTGGCAGACAGATTGGGACAAAAATCGACCCACTTGGCTAGACAGCGAAAACCCTCAGTGGAAGGGCAACTTCAAAGTGCGCTATTGGGAAGCGGATTGGCAAGCAGTTATCGTTGGTAATTCAGATAGCTATCTACAAAAAATCGTGGAAGCAGGCTTTGATGGGGTTTATTTGGACATTATCGATGCGTTTGAATACTTTAGCGAGTAGGTCCCAAATCGTGATTTGGCGCGCAGACTGAGCTTAGAACTGCCATTTTTGAGGAAATAAACCACAACAACTCAACGCTATTTCAGTTATTTTCCTCAAAGCTATATTATGAAGCATTTATTCTTTGTCCTCTGCCTGATCGTCTCTGTGTGCATTTTTAGTGCTTTTATCACTCCTTCGGAGAACGCTAGAGGCGTTCGCGTAGCGGATACCGATGGCGGTTATCTGATCGTGGGGACCAAAACCACCCAAGTGAAAGGCCCATGTGATGTTTGGCTCATCAAAACCAATGCCCTTGGCGAAGAAATTTGGAGTCGTACCTATGGTGGCAATAGCTATGACAAAGGCACTGATGTCCAGCCCACTCGCGATGGCGGATATCTGATTGTTGGACATACCAGTTCTTATGGTGCAGGTAATTATGATGTCTTTCTTATCAAAACCGATGCTAAGGGTAAGCAACTTTGGAATAAGGTGTATGGCGATTTCTTCAACGAATATGGCTACAGTATTGAAGAAACTTCCCGCGCTAACTTCCTCATTAGAGGCAAAAAACAGTTTTGTAGTGGCAATAATGTAGGCAATTGTTTTGACCTGCCTTGGCAACTCCTCGTCGATGCTGAAGGAAATATACTCGAAAGTAGGACTGAGACTGAGCGGGAGTATTAATATGGGGCTTTCAGATTTTCTGGCTTTTTCTAAGACGCACTGCGTTTTTAAAACGCAGTGCGTCTAGAAGTTTAGGGTATTTCAGTCTTGCGTACTAATTTTTTTAAGCGAAAGGCGGCGATTTTTTAGTAAACGGTGATCATTCATCCTTATAAATCGCAAGATACTCCTCTTGCCCGCTGACCCAAGCGGCTCGGTACATCCCTTCACAGTTAAATTCTAATACATAATTGCCTTGCGCATCAAGGGCAATCAATCCGCCCTCGCCCTCTATGGCGACTAGCTTTTCCTGTACCAAATGCTGAGCGGCATCTTTGAGGCTCATGCCTTTGTATTCGATGAGACAAGATAGATCATAAGCAACTACTGATCGCATAAATGGTTCTCCATGTCCGGTACAACAGACGCCACAAGTGAGATTGTTGGCGTAGCAACCTGAACCAATAATCGGTGTATCTCCGACTCGTCCAAATTGCTTATTGGTCATACCACCCGTAGAAGTGGCGGAGGCGATATTGCCAGTTTGATCGAGGGCTACAGCACCGACTGTACTCCAATTTTTTTCACCTTTATGAGCATGGTCGAGTTGAGTGATTGATGTGTCTTTGATTTCGAGCCATTGTTGATAGCGAAGTTCGTCGTGAAAGTATTCAGGCGAAACCATCTCCAAATTTTGCTGTTTGGCAAAATCCTCAGCGCCTGAGCCAATCATCATCACATAGCGCGAACGCTCCATTACGGCTCTGGCGAGGCTAATCGGGTTTTTGACCCCAGTAATACCCGCGACTGAGCCTGCTTCGCGATTATCTCCTCGCATAATGGAGGCATCAAGGTAATGCTTGCCATCTCCGGCATATACGGCACCTTTACCAGCATTGTAAAGAGGATTGTTTTCTAGTGCATTGACGGTGGCTTCTGCAGCGTCGAGAGCCGGACTACCGTCCTCTAAGAGTTTGCGACCAATCTGTAAGGCTTGTTGGAGGCCAGCACGGTATTGGATTTCTTTTTTAGGGTCCATTTTGGAACGTAAAATCGTTCCCGCTCCCCCATGTAAAATAATTGCTACCTTTTGAGAATCCATAGGGAGTGAATTTAACATTCTCGCCCCAAAGTATCATCAATTGGATGGTATCCTTTTGGGAGATGGGCTATATTAGTATTATGCGAAAATCTGTCCTTTTTGCCAGTCTCTTTTTGTGTTTCTTATTACTGTCAACGACCGTTTTGGGTCAGGATAAAGTATATAGAATTGGAAGCGAAAAGGAATCCGCTGGTGGTATTGTCAAAATAGGCGGGAGCGTTTTACAAAGTGAAACAGAAGCCCCCATCTTCGGTGCTGAAGTCGAGGTACGTAGCCTCAAACAAAAAACTACGACTGACTCTCTCGGGCAATTTTTATTGGCCTTGCCGTCTGGAATCCATCAAGTGCATCTCGAAGCGATCGGTTTTTTACCCTTTGACTTTCAAGTACGGATTTATGAAGATGGGAATCTGGTTTTGCGATTAGAATTAGAAATCTTTGAACTAGAAGAAGTCGTGATCGAAGATGAATCTTCCAAAGATCCGCTTCAAAACATTAGTCTTGGACTAGAGCATATGGAGCTCGAAAAAATGGAACGTCAAAGCCTTTTTATGGGGGAGACAGACGTTCTGCGGAGCTTGCAATCCGTCTCTGGGGTAAGCAGTGTGGGGGAAGGTGCTTCTGGCTTCAATGTACGTGGCGGGAATGCTGATGAAAACCTCATCTTACAAGATGGGGGACTCGTATTGAATCCCACGCATGCTTTGGGCATATTTTCGCTTTTTCATCCAGATTTGTTGAGCGAATTTGATTTGTACAAAGGTGGCGCACCAGCACGTTATGGTGGGCGCTTATCATCAGTGCTTTCTGTAAAACTACGAGAAGGTAATCGTCAAAAATATAAAGGCAAAGGCGGAGTGGGACTAGCCTCCTCTCGTCTCAGTTTTGAAGGGCCTATCCGTAAAGGCAAAAGCTCATTTTTGGTAGGAGTCCGGGCGAGCCACCTCAATTGGATCATCCATGCGGTCAACAATATCGACCTGCAAAAGAGTGATGTGTTTTTTTATGATGTTACCGCTAAAATCGACGGTCGCTGGGGGCAAAATACGCGTTGGGGAGTAAGCTTTTTTGATAGTGGAGATACCTTTCAGTTTGCAGAGGAAGCCAAATTGCAATATGGGACGCGTTCCGGCACGGCATACCTTAAACATCTAGTCGGGGACAAACTGAGTCTCAATGCTGATGCCAATGTCGGCCGCTATACGAGTACGCTATTTGATGTCAATGGCAACGATCAATCTGAGCTAGATATGCAAGTGGACTATTATCGATCTCGACTCAATGCGCTCTGGAATCCGACCGAAAACCAAAAAATCAATGTCGGAGTAGAAGGCAATCTCTATCAAGTTAGTCCGGGTGCTTTGACACCGGTGGGAGAGAGTATTCTGCAGAGCAGAACGATACCAAAAGAACTGGGGCTCGAACTGAGTGCCTACGCTTCATATGGCGTCAAACTTTGGTCTGTTTTAGATATTGAAGTGGGACTGCGCTATACCGATTATCGTCGGCTTGGCAGCGGTGAAACATATCTCTATCAGGATGGTGAAGAACGTCGCTTCAGTAGTATCATCGATACCGTACAATACGGCCAAGGTGAGACTATGGCCCAATATGACGGACTGGAACCGCGTTTTTCTTTAAAATGGAACGTCAATGAGCGCGCGGCCCTCAAAGCGGGTTATCAAAGAACTTATCAATATATCAGTCAGGTCTCTAATACTGCCTCGGCTGCTCCGATTGACCTTTGGCAACTTTCTGATCAGTATATCCTGCCTCAATTTGCTGATAGCTACTCGATCGGCTATGTACAAACTTTTCCGGGGAGCGAACTCAACAGTAGTGCAACAGTATTTTATCGTGATATCCATCGTCTGGTTGACTATAAAGACTTTGCAAACCTCCTGCTCAATGAGCATCTCGAAACCGAAATCGTCAGTGGGATAGGGAGGGCTTATGGTCTTGAAACCCAATTGCAGCATTATGGGGGCAAACATTTATGGGAGGTCAATTATACTTTTTCTCGAAGCCTGCGACAGGTAGAGGAGACGGAGGTTCAAGCTGCGGTGAACGGAGGGAATTGGTATGCCTCATACTATGACAAACCGCACAACCTCAATATCAACTATAGCTTTGTCCCGAGTAAGAGACATACTTTATCCTTCAACTTTACTTATAGCACAGGCCGTCCTACCACGGTTCCTATTAGTAATTTTGTAAGTGGTAATCTGCTCAACATACCGGTCTATTCGCAGCGTAATCAATATCGAATTCCTGCGTATCATCGTTTGGATGTCTCTTATACCGTAGATCTTCGCAAGCAATCCTACCAAAAGTGGGAGTCTAATTGGACATTTTCGATCTACAATGTTTATGCGCGTAAAAATGCGTATTCGATCTATTTTCGCCAAACGCCATTTGAACGAGTTACGCCTTATCGTTTAGCAGTATTGGGCGCGGCCTTTCCCTCTATCACCTACAATTTTCAATTTTAATGCACTACCCTTTTTCTATATACCGTCTCATTCCGGCATTGCTCATATTGGCGATGTTTGCAACGGCTTGTATCGATGAGGTCGATTTTCCGATAGAGCGAGAGGATCCAATCATCTTTGTTGATGGGATGATTGCCGATAGCCTCACTACCTATAAAATCCGCTTAGGCTATAGCGCCGAAATTGGGGAAGGAAACGACAATATTTTGATTCCGATTATTGATGCCGTAGTCGAAGTGCATGATGATCAAGGCAATGTGGTCAATTTTGAATCTGATGGCACCGGATTTTACCTAGCCGAAATGGAGGGAGTCCCAGGACGATCCTATCAACTCAAGGCCAGAGTGTCAGGCGGCCAACAGATTGAGAGTGAGATGCAAATATTACCTCAGGCTATTCCTTTAGGGCGAATCACCTCTGAAGTCAAGATCGAAGAGTTTCTCAATAATTTCAACAATCTAAGTACTCGTGAGAGTTTGATTTTGAAGGTGAGCAGTAGCATACCCTCCGGGGAACGCCCCTACTTACGCTGGCGAGTCAGTGGACAATATGAATTTAGAGAAGGATATCCGGGTGCTCTCAACACTAAGTGGTGTTATGCCCCCGATATAGTGGACCTCAATCAGCTCAATATCCTTAGCAGTCGGCTCCTCGGTGGCAATGAATTGCGAGATCAGGAAATCTTGCTCACGGATTACAATTATCGTTTTGCTTATATGTATTGCTTCCATGTGCAGCAATTACGGATCAGCGAGCAAGAGTTTAATTATTGGAGTCAGGTCGATCTCCTGCTCAATCGCAGTGGTAGTTTGTTTGACCCTCCTCCGGGCAGTATCAAGGGCAATATGTATGATCTCGAAGACAAAAACCAGCCCGTATTAGGCTTCTTTTCAGTGGCCGGAGCATCCTATAAACGTCAATTTGTGAGTCGTGATTCTACCAATATCTATATCGATGATCGCTGCCGTTTTCGCTTCAATCAGCCTCTTCCTCAGCCTTGCTACGATTGTTTGGATCTCACTGGGAGTACTACCCAAAGGCCAGATTATTGGATACCATAGAGTAGGCTTATCTCCGCTTCGCGGAACGATTGCCAGTGTTCTGCGAAGCAGTAAAACAATAAAAGCGCGATACTATCAATAGTATCACGCTTTTAAAGTATTAGGAAAAACGTTTTTTAGCGTTCCCAGACTTGGGCATTGCCATTACCGTTCGCATCAATTGTGAGCTCCATGCGGTCGTCCGAAATGCGCTTGAGTTTAGCTTCATAGTAAAAACCATCTGAACCCATGACCTCTAAGTTGAAGGTATCACCACCGGGGATAAAATTGATCTCACGCCATAAGACATCGCCTACTGTATAAGAAGCTGCGCTTGCGGGTAAAAAACTCACATTTGCTTCTTCGTTGAGGAGCTTGACACGCATGCCATCAAGAGAAGCGTTATTACTAGAAATTCGGGTCCAATTACCGTTGATATCTGATATCTCACACTCCGGTAGGACATCACTAGCGCCTACGCGTACCCATTCTTGTTCGTTGCCGGCACCGCCTGCATCTATTGTTACTTTGATTGTATTGGCATCTTCGAGCTCAAGCGTCGCATCATAATATGAACCATCGCTACCGAGCACCTGCATTTCGTATTCTTGTAAAGCCTTGACATGAGTGATCTCTTGCCATAAGTTATCTCCTTCATCAACCCATGAGACGTTTTTAGGATTGGCAAATAGCACCGCGACATCGCCTGAGATGACTACTTTCATGCAATCATTGGAAGAGTT
>JBGCFA010000177.1:0-18475 GCA_045106675.1 Bacteroidia bacterium | reverse complement strand
GCGGTAACACAAGGTGTTGGAGATAGTCAAAATGCTTCCGCTCGAGGTGCAGGTTGTCCATGTTTAAATGATGCCGACGGAGACCTCGTATGTGATGAAGATGATTTAGATGATGATAACGATGGGATATTAGACGTAGATGAATGCCCAGTTTTATCTTTCACCACTAGGACTCCATTATCTTGGACAATTAGCGCGGCAGATGTAACTACTTCAAATATTGGGCTCAACCCTGTAGTTGATAACATTTCTCCCCATGCATTAGACGGTATAGCATTACTTTACGGAGGGCCTGGTGGAGCTGGTGGTAATACCTTAAGTTTTGATGAAGATGCTAATTATTCTTTTATCAATATGCCAAATGGACAGACAAATTCGGGGGTATTTTATGATGATCCTGATGACAGTCCAGATTTAGGGCAGACTTATGAAGAGTTGACATATACCGATACAGAGTGGTCTATTGAATCAACATTTGATTTGACGGGGATTGACCTAGTTCAATATTCACAATTTACCATATCTGGAAATTTTTATGCGGATGATGCAATGACCATTCATATTAATAATAATGTAATTGCCTCGCCTTCTAGCACATGGTATCTTGATCCTGAATCTTTTACGGGTACTTTTCCCTCAACAAGCTTAATAGCTGGTGCAAATACTATCAGAATTGATTTTACTAATAATACCAATTCTATTTCAGGGGCTGCATTTAATTTTGACATTACGTTTAACTGCAATTTGGATACTGATGGAGATGGTATTGTAGATCGCTTGGATTTAGACTCCGATAACGACGGTTGCCCAGATTTCGTAGAAGGTGGGGGCACTTTTATACCTGCTAATGGTACAACTGCAAGTGGTACAGTAAGCGGTGGTACGGGGAGTACAGTCAATACTAATCTTGGAACTGACGTAGGAACAAATGGAGTTCCAACAGATGCTGGTACAGGACAAGCAGTTGGGTCATCTAATTTATCAGGCACACTATCAGCCTCCTGTGATTCGGATGGTGATGGAGTCCAAGATTCTGCCGACATTGACTCTGACAACGACGGTATCCCCGATGATATAGAAAATGCAACAGCGGGTACTGGAGGAGATACTGACGGCGACGGCATTCCAGATTATTTAGATCTAGACTCCGACAACGACGGTATACCCGATTTAATTGAAGCAGGGGGTACAGACATCAATGGCGACGGAGTGGTTGACGATGCTTGCAATGTACCAGCGACTTGTGATGCAGATGGTGACGGATTAATGGACAGTGTTGATGAAGTAGATGATACTTCCAACCCTAGCCCAACAATCGGAACCGCTGGTACGCTCCTACCTATTTCGGATACGGACAGCGATGGACAACCTGATTTCCAAGACTTGGATGCAGACAACGATGGTATCAATGATATAGCAGAAGCAGGTATTACTGATACAGACAATAATGGAATCATAGATCAAGTAAATCCAGATGGCACTTTAACTGCAGATGCAGATGGCGACGGGTTTAGCGACAGCCTAGATCCAAGCGAAGGCGGAACAGCAGCTATCACGACTGATCCAGATGCAGATGCAGACGGTCAACCAGATGATGATGACGGAGATGGTACTGCTTATAATGCAGACGATACGGATAGCGATGGCACACCAGATTTCCAAGATTTAGATTCTGACAACGATGGCATCCATGATGTAATCGAAGGAGGAAACGGAACAGCAGACACGAATGGAGATGGTACAATTGATTCAGATGATACGGGTTATGCAGATACAGATAGCGATGGTATTCCTGACACTATAGACGAAACGCCAAACAGTTATGGCGATGGAGACAGCGGTACACCCAATTCACCTCCAACAGATACCGACAATGATAATGTCCCAGACTATCAGGATTTAGATTCGGATAATGACTCTATTAATGATGTCATAGAAGGAGGTAATACAGATGCAGATGGTGATGGTCTAGTAGACAATCCAACTACGGATACTGATGGTGATGGTATTCCTGATTCTGTAGATGATGCCGTAGGCTTTGGTGATGCGGAGAATGATCCTTCAGATGACCCAACGGATAGCGATAATGATGGCACACCAGATTCACAGGAAATAGATTCCGATAATGATGGAACATTTGATATCGTTGATACGGACAACCCAGGAGGAGATCCAACTGCCGATGGCAACAATGATGGTATTGTAGATAATGCTACCGATACCGATGGCGATGGGATTGCGGATGTGGTAGATGATAATCCTAATTTTGGAGACTCTACAGATTCCGATGGTGATGGCGTTCCAGATATCAATGACATTGACTCTGACAACGACGGTATTCCAGACGATGTAGAAATCTTAACCGCTACTAATGGTGGAGATACTGACGGCGACGGCATTCCAGATTATTTAGATTTAGACTCCGACAACGACGGTATACCCGACCTCATCGAAGTAGGTGGCATAGACGGCAACGGGGACGGACGGATAGATGCCACGACTGATACTGATGGAGATGGTCTGGCAGATTTGTATGACAATGATGATAGCGATGGACCAGACGTAGCGGCCTGTAGTATCGGAGTGGATTGTGATTTGACGGCATCTACTTCCCTTCTATTTGATACTGATGCCAATGGCATCAATGACAAAGATCACGACAATGATGGCGATAATGTTGCCAACTGGCTAGACCTAGATTCCGATGGAGATGGTATCCTCGACATCATCGAAGCCGGTGGTATAGACAGCAATAGAGATGGTATCGCAGACAATAGTACTGATGCTGATGGTGATGGTTACTTTGATATCTATGATACCAATGCATCAGACGGACTGAGCGGAAACGGCACCAATGGTACCGCACTCATTACCGCCGAGGCGGATGGAGTCGATGGGGATTCTCGTTTAGAGTATAGCAACGGTAGTGGTAGAGCCGATACCGATGGCGACGATGTACCTGACTTCCTTGATGTCGATTCAGACAACGATGGAATCTTTGACATCTATGAAGCACAGGCCACCGTAGGCTATAAGCCCCCTAGTGGAAGCGATGATGATGCCGACGGGATCGACAATGTCTATGACGATGACGATGCCAACCGTGGCGGAGCAGGCGCAGCCGGGATATCCCCAATCAATACAGACGCAAGCAGTGGCGATACGACTCCTGACTATCTCGATACCGATGCTGATGGAGACAGTATGGATGATCGACAAGAAGCTTGGGATGCATTGGGAGGTGATGGATTTCCTGATGGAGTGAGTGGGAGTTGTGATCTAGATAATGATGGCGATGGCTATGTCGATTGTTTTGATAGCAATGACAATGATCGCACGATCTGGACATCAGTCGTAGCTCCTCCGGACGATGATGGTACAGGTGGCAGCACCACTAGCCTAGGCCTCAACATCACTGCAAACAATGATGTAGGAGGTATATTCCCTAACAATGCAGCAGCCGGTAGTAGCTCCACCGAACCCGACTGGAGAGATGCTGGCACTCCCTTCCCCGTCGAGTGGCTCGACTTCCGGGTAACCCAGATCGGCCGAGATGCTCAGGTCTCTTGGAGCACTGCCTCCGAGCTCAATGCTGACTACTATGAGATCGAACGCTCTCGAGACGGTAGGCTATTCCAACGGATCGGACGAGAAACGGCCACTGGTACGAGCAGTGAGATCAGTACCTATCAGTACATTGATCCCCAGCCGGAAAAGTGGGCTTCTCCCACCCTCCACTACCGGCTGCGTCAAGTGGACCTTGATGGCGCTTTCTCTTATAGCTCGGTTGTACAATTTGACCTTTCAGATCACGGTAGATCCCTTTGGCTCCAAGCTCGACCGGTCCCCGTCTCTGAGATCCTGACCATCAACTATAACTTATATCGCAATCCCTCAGCAGATTTGACGGTCTACAATAGTGTAGGACAAAAGATGCATGGCCAAACATTATCGGAGACCTTAGGACAGCTAACACTCTCCGTCAATCAGTGGTCTAATGGGATCTATTATCTCAAATTATCTTCCACTCAGACGATGCTTATTCATAAAATTATCGTTAAGCATTAACTGATTTTTTTCTAAAGCCCAATAGGGCTCCAATGTCGATGCTTGCTCTTCGGCATTGGAGCCTTTGGCTTTTATGGGGGATTTTTCTTTTCTGCTTCGCAGAACGCTTCCCCTCAGTCTTTGCACACAGCTCAAGCTGCTGATTCCTCCCTTTTCTCCCTCCTCGCTCCTCTTGATATTGAGCGACAAACAACGTTAATACTTCATTAACAAACTCCTAGGCTCAATCTCGTACATATAAGGGAATCAAGCTTCTTTGATTTCACACGACTCCTATGTTTTCGCTTTAGACTCGCCGATCAGACAAGGTCGGTCTATTGATTTTATTTTTTCCCCATTAAGGAGACCTAAACATTATGCGTAATTCATTTTTAACTTCATTTGTAGCCGCAGTCATGGGTAGTGCCTTGACCTTTGGCGCTATCTGGCTGACACAATCCAAGGACCAACAAACTTTGCAGGTCCAATATCAAAATACTACTCCCGTGGTAGGGGCTGTTTATACATTAGATGAGTCTGGTGATGCGGTACCTTTAGATTTTACGGCTGTGGCCGAACGCGTAACTCCAGCGGTAGTACATATCACCTCTAGTTCTATGAGGGACAATACTCCCACTGCGAGCAACCCCTTCGAAGAATTTTTTGGGCCTAACTCTCAATTTGAAAGCCCCAATCGTCAACGACAACAACGGCCCCAAGTCGGAACGGGTTCGGGTGTGATCATCGCTCAGGACGGTTATATCGTCACCAACAATCACGTGATCGACAAAGCCGATGACATCGAAGTCGTACTTTCAGACAATCGTAGCTATAAAGCGACGGTCATTGGTACAGATCCCTCCACTGATTTGGCATTACTCAAGATCGAAGAAAAAGGATTGGCTTATATTCCTTTTGTAGACTCAGACAAAGTCAAAGTCGGCGAGTGGGTTATGGCCGTGGGCAATCCCTTCAATCTTAATTCTACCGTTACCGCAGGCATCGTCAGTGCCAAAGGACGAAATATCAATATCCTCCGTGAACAAAGTGCGATCGAATCCTTTATCCAAACTGATGCAGCCATCAATCCCGGCAATAGTGGCGGCGCCCTCGTCAATCTCAATGGTGGCTTGATCGGCATCAATACTGCCATCGCTAGTCCTACCGGAGCTTATGCGGGTTATGGTTTTGCCGTTCCTGCGAAGCTGGTATCCAAAGTAATCGAAGACTTGATGACCTATGGGATCGTACAACGTGGCTATATCGGTGTGATGATCCGCCCTGTTGACGGAAGTCTAGTCAGCGAAAAAGGCTTATCCGTAAACCAAGGTATTTATGTCGATAGCGTATTGGCTACCGGAGCAGCTGCAAGTGCAGGGATAGAAGAAGGAGATGTAATCCTCGAAGTAGATGGCATCACCGTCAATACGCCTTCTGAGCTACAAGAAAAAGTCGGTCGTCGTCGTCCCGGTGATGAAGTCAATGTCAAACTCAATCGTTTTGGAGATGAGAAGTCCTTTGATATGGTCCTCAACAATCGCGATGGCAATACCAATGTGGTCAAGAAAATCAGCAATAGCTTACTCCAAAGTTTAGGCGCATCGTTCCGCGAAGTGGGAAAAACCACCGCCGCCAAACTCGATATCGAAGGAGGAGCACAGCTTGAATCGCTCTCTCGTGGCAAACTGAGCCAATACACAGATATCAGAGAGGGTTTTATCATCACTCACCTTGACGGTGAACGCGTGGATGACGTAGATGATTTGCTCGACCAACTCGAAGACAAAAAAGGCAATGTGATGCTCGAAGGCATATACCCAAATGGCATGAAGCGCTATTATGCTTTTGGGATGTAAAGATTAATGTTCATAATAGAGGAAGGGCGAAGCTGGATCACTCCATGCCTCGCCCTTTTTACGTCCTCCCGATTAATTCGTTTTTACAAAAGATAGATTTTGTACAGCAGTCAAACCGCTCAATCTTAAGTGGTAGATACCAGGGCTTAAATCAGAGACAGAAACTTTGTTTTTCACTGCTCCTTGCCATACGACCCGTCCGGTCATATCAAGTATTTCAAGTGAGTCATAGTTTGATAAATCGCCTTCTAGTTGCACTGCAGAGCTAGCAGGATTAGGAAAAAGATTGATCTTGGGGAGTAGAACATTCTCTCCTTCACCTGCCACTCTATAGTTTGCAAAAGGGTTGAGATTACAGTCAAGGATAGTACCGGCGTAATCTGAAGGGGCGGGCTTGGTAAATATAACTTCAGCGAAATTTGTTTGAATCAGATTCAATACCGGCCAACTATTAAATATGAATGAAGGGAAAATCGATAGTGATCCCGAATTGGTTGGATGACAACTATTGGAGCCAGCAGGATTTTCACCTTGTAGTACTCGAAGATAACTTTGCAAAGGATATCCCATAGCCCCTGAAGCGATACTAGGCTCAGTCAAGAAAAGTCTATCTCCATTCTCTTCTATATATCCCAATGGGATAGATTCTTTATCACCAGGCGAATAATCATATTCCTCAAAGCGATATGACCAAGCAAAGGAATTAGAGACAGGAGCTAGACGCCCATATCCCGGAGATTGTATCCCACCTGCTTCTTGGTATTCAAGCATTAGGTTGATAAAGCCATTACCTGCTTTCAACTCACGGGAGAGAACTTGATTTTTCCCTAGCACTTGCGGCAAGACAAAGAAAAACCCTAGTCCATAATTATTATTAAAAGTTTGTAGGCCTATTTGCTGATTGGCAGTCGCATAACCGAGATAATGTCTATTTCCATCGGTAGTTACTGAGAGATAATCCTCTGGACCGGGTCTTAAATTGGCCTGACGTGGGCTTAGGCCGTTAAATAGATTCCCATTATTGTCGAGCATCAATACAAATGCGGTTTCATTTGGCCCATTACGACTATACCCACCAGTCAAGATGTATGGAGCAGTTCCATTGGACAAGCTATTTTGTTTTAAATCCATAAGGCGATATAGATTAGGGATATATGTATTTCCGGGATAACGATACTCTTGTACCCATTGAATGACTCCATTAGGATCAATCTTAACGATACCAAGTCCAGAACGATGCGAAACCGGCCCCCATTTAGGCAACTGGGATTCGAGATTAAAAGCAACGACAAAGTCTCCGGCATTGTCTCTGATTATCTGCATATCATCCATTCGCATGGCATCTCCAAATTGTAGTGATTGAGTCCATAAGACATTACCACTACTCCGCTCCAAACTAAAAATGCTAACAAAGCGTGTATTATTACCCACATTTAGCCAATCACGTGTAGCCGCTACGACAATCTGATTACCGTCTTCTTCAAGGCCATGAAATTGGGTCGGGCCGAGAGGGCTTGCCGGATCAAATGGATCAGCAACCTGATACTGTCGATCAAAACCAATGTTGACGGTCCCCGATACAGCTGTTTCAAAAGTCTGGATATAAACGGCATCGTCGCCATTACCATCTTCTATCGTAGTCCCCCAAACGGCAACATTACTCCCGTTGAGTATTTCAATATTTGAGTTTTCCCAAGGGCGATGATTGGCAAGAGATTCATTAGGAGCATTAGATTCAAAGGTCAGATTGAGCCCTTGAGCATAAAGGGAAAAGGAAAAAAGCGTCCAACAGCTAAAAGCTGCTACAATAATTTTTTTCATGGTGAATAATTTGAGAATGAGAATTTAGAAGTGTGTTTGTGCTGTCCTTTGCGCAATAGACAGTACTAATATCACCACCTAATCTATTCCCCATTACAAACTTTTATAAGTGTGGACATCTGATTCACTAGCGTTCACATTAGATTGACAATCGCTTAATTGTCATTCTTTGTTAGCACTAGAGAGAATGAGTATTTTGCCTGCCTACTAAGTATGCCGACTATGACTTCAAAATATTTTCTACTCATTATTGCTTTCCTACTGGCCGCGATTAGCATACAAGCGCAGGAGCTTACTCAAACTATCCGAGGCAAGGTGGTCGATACCGAATCGGATTTCCCAATAGAGTCCGTACGGATCTATATCCGAATCTCTGAATCAGAAGTCATCGGAGTTTTATCAGATGAAAAGGGCAATTATCGACTAGAGAAAGTTCCAGTAGGCCGCCAGGAGATCAATTTTGAATTTATTGGTTACCAGCCCGTAGTGCTCAACAATATCGAAGTGTCCTCTGCCAAAGAGGTAATCCTCAATATCGAGATGCAAGCCTCTGCCTTAGAGATGGAAGAGGTGATGATCCAAGCACGTCGTAATGGAGAAGCCTCTAACGAAATGGCGACCGTGAGCGCACGAGAGTTTTCCGTAGCCGAAACCAATCTCTATGCGGGTAGTCGTGGCGAGCCCGCTCGTATGGCTTCTAACTATGCGGGAGTACAAGGGGCCGACGATTCTCGGAACGATATCGTCATTCGAGGCAATTCGCCTCAAGGAGTTTTGTGGCGTTTAGAAGGCATAAATATCCCCAACCCTAACCACTTTTCCATTCCCGGTACTGGCGGCGGCCCAGTGACGATTCTCAACAATAAATTTCTCAGCAATTCAGATTTCTTTACCGGAGCATTCCCAGCGGAGTATGCCAACGGCCTTGCCGGAACCTTTGACCTCCAAATGCGCAATGGCAATAATGAACAGCACGAATTTAGCGGACAACTCGGTTTTCTCGGTACCGAACTCACTGCTGAGGGCCCAATCAATAAGGAAAAAGGTTCTTCCTACCTCGCGATGTATCGTTACTCGACTTTGCAGCTCTTCCAATTTCTGGGTATCAATGTAGGTACAGATGCGATCCCTCAGTATCAAGATGGTGCCTTTCGCCTCCACCTGCCGCAAAAAAACGGTGCCCAACTCAATATCTGGGGTATTGGAGGTATGAGTGATGTAGATATCGTTTTGAGTGATCAAGTTGCGCCAGATACTTCTACATTGATTTTTGGCTCCAATGATCGTGATCAATACTTTGGTTCTAATATGGGTGTGATCGCAGCTAACTATCGCTACCCAATCAATCAAAGCACACTTTTTGAAGCTAGTTTTGGTGTTTCGGGCGCGAGGATTGATGCCAATCATGATCAGATTTTTCGTCAAGTTCAGAATGATCTTTACGTGATTGATTCCTTACCGCCGATCTTGGACTATACCTTTCAAGAGGTGAAATACCACGGCTATCTCAATTACAAAAAGAAGCTCGGCATCAATCATACCCTACAAGCAGGTATCAACTTAGATTGGTATCAGATGCGCTACATTGATAGTGCAAGGGCAGTCGTTCCCCAAGGGGGCGGCAATCCAGCTTTGCTTGACGACTGGCAAGTACGTTGGGATGCAGATCGTGGAGCTACTTTGGTACAGCCCTTTGTGCAGTATAAGTATAATTATCAAGATCGATTTTTCCTGACAGCAGGAGTTACCAGTCTCTACTGGAGTCTCAATCAAAATAGTTTTTCTCCCATCGAACCGCGACTGGGGCTATCCTATAAAATCAAACAAGGACAGCGTTTGGGCTTAGGTTTAGGGCTACACTCACAGATTCAATCCCCTTACCTCTATTTTTATGGCCAAGAGCGCGAAGGCAACAATCCATTGGAACACAACCTTGATCTCGGTCTCTCCAAAAGTGTCCATGCAGTACTTAACTATGACCTCAACTTTGCTCAAAATATGCGCCTCAAAGTAGAGACCTATTTCCAATATCTCTATGATATTCCAGTGGAGGTGGAGAGCAGTTCCTTTTCACTCGTCAATTCAGGCTCAGGCTTTTCACGCTTCTTTCCCGATACACTCACCAATACCGGTACTGGTCGCAATTATGGTCTTGAGATTACGCTCGAAAAATTCTTTAGCGAAGGTTATTACTTCTTGATGACGACCTCCTTATTTGATGCCCGTTATCGAGGCAGTGACGAAGTATTACGCAACGCGACTTTCAATGGACGAGTGGCTTTCAACGCCTTATTTGCCAAGGAATTCACCTTCAAAAACAACTCCGCACTACAGATTGGGGGCAAAACCACTTATACAGGCGGACGTTGGTATGGACCTGTTGATGGACCCGCCTCCCAAGCCGCATTGGACATCATTTATCAGGATGCAGGATTTAATACTCTACAGTTTAGGCCTTACTTCCGCATAGATGGTAAAATCCTCTATCGTTGGAATCGCCCCAAAGTCACGCATGAGATTGCCATCGACTTGGTCAATGTCCTCAATCGTCAAAATATCCTGACGCTGACTTATGCGCCCGATCATCCGAGTGGCAACCCGATCCGAGAAGAATACCAACTGGGCTTTTTGCCGCTTTTTTATTATAAAATTGATTTTTAGGGAGCCTTCAAGCTCTTGCCTCAAGAGGGTCGATGATAGATTTCGAGCCGTCTGGTTTTTTGTTTAGACTTCGTAGAACGCTTATCCTCGGCATACTCAGTATTTGACTGAGCGTTCCACAGAGTGGCACTAATACAGGAAAATCACTGCTAAGCGGGAAATTGAAAGTATTCTCTAAGCTTATCGGATCGCTTTGATTGTGAGGGGCTTAGGCTGTCCTTTCCGCTTTGCGGAACGCTTTTTCCAAGTAAGAGCAGAACAAATTTAAATAAATAATTATACATCCATTGAAATATATTAGCAGAATATAATATAAGTTTCTGCTTTTAATTTCTCATGTATGGCCCAATCATCTACTTTTTGTTTATCCTTTCTTTGGATATTTCTTTTTTTTAGCCAGTCTGTTTTTACTCAAAATGCGTCTCAGCACACAACTGACGCGCAAGCACTTGTCGTAGAAAAAGCCCAAAACAAACAGCAAAGCCTTCGTTTTAGTAAAAATATAGGTCAAATAGATCAGTCCGTCCTCTATCACGTCAATGATCTACAGGCGGATCATTATTTTATGGCCAATGAGATTCGCACCGTTCTGCGAAGTAGAGCTGAAAAGACTTTGTCTCATAGCCCCAAAGTCAGCCATCAGGACGCAGGCGAGCGAGGGCGCCGCCATGGACAAGAGGAAAGAATTGCCGAAGAATCGGAAGAAATATTGCAAACTAGCTTTGCCTACGGCTTGACATTTTTGGGAACAGCCGGGCCAGAGATGCTGGTGGATTTGCGGCCCGAAATTGTACAATCTATCGGCAAGAAAAACTACCTCAAAGGGAGTGGTCGCTATACAGACATACCGCAATATGGTCAGATCCGATACCAATCGTTATGGGAGGGAATTGACGTGGATTTCTACGAACACCAGAAGCAATTGAAATACGATTTTATCGTCGCTCCCTTTGCTGACCCAGCTCAGATTCAGTTTAGCCTCAATGGGGTCAGCGAGGTTCATCTAGATAAAAAGACCGGAGAACTTAGCTTCCTCACTCCCTTTGGGGAACTCCGAAAAGGGACACCCTATACCTATCAGATGATCAAAGGCAAAAAGATAGAAATAAGCTCTAGCTATGAGATAAAGAATGGTAATATCTCTTTTAAACTCGGAAGCTATGACCAACGCTACCCCTTAGTGATTGATCCTATTGCCTTGAAGTTTGCTACATTTTTAGGCGGAAACGCTGATGATTATATCTACGATATATATGTCCACCCTAGCTCAAAGAAGATTTATCTGACAGGTATCACAAGGTCTTCCTCTTTTCCTGGCGTCACAGGTACAGCGGTAACAAATACGGCTAATTACGATGGATTTATCACTTGCATGAGTAAAGATGGTAGCAGCGTACTATGGACAACCATTATCGGAGGAGATGAAGATGATGACTATCTATATAAAATACATGTTTCAGATGATGAAGATGACATCTTTGTCAGTGGACATTCACAATCTGATGATTATCCTACGGATGGTCTTTTAGCCCCTTATGCAGCTGAGCAGGCAGGAGGCAATAATCCCATCATCAGTCGATTGAATGGAGATGGTACGGTATTAAAATATAGCTCTTACTTTCCAGTTCTTTCCTTTGCCTTGGAGCGATACACGGTAGTAGGCGATGTGGTCTATGGCGCGACCTATTATAACTATGTCGATGCCGCTAACTACCCCCTTACGATGCCTGCGGGAGCCTATATCACCACTCCTCCTAGCGAAGGCGGTCATAACGGACAAGTATTTTTTGGTATCAATACGGCATTAGCGGGTGATTCGAGTTTTCAATACGGCACTTTTTGGTATGATACTACAGCTGGGGCGTATTCGAGACTCGAATTTAGTGATGCCGATACGGATGGAGATGGCAACATCTATTTTGGGGGATACTTTGATATAGGAGAGCCGGGAGACGGTCCGGAGCATCTCTTTCCAAGTGGGGGAATCCAAAGCATGGATGAGATATATGATGCATTACTGCCAGATGGAGCTAATTCAACCGCAGGCTGGGTGGCTCAGTTTGATCCGAGCTTGAGTAGCTTGATCTATGCGACCCCTTTTATCCCAGTCATGCACAATGATTATATGGAAGTTTCTCAGTATGATTATTTATTTAATCTGGAGGTGACAGACAATGGGGATATATACACCTCTCATGTCGATAATATCTATGATATAGTAGATTTTGATAATCTATCGATCGCCCCCACGGCCAAATACAGTAACCTACAAGCGCTGAAACTAAATTCGGATGATTTAATCTTAAACGTAGCCAGCAAAATAGCTGCTTCTGATCGCACTCAATTTGAGTATATCATTACGGCCGCCGGAGATTGGGGCTATACATCGCCCAGTGCGGGAGCCAAAGTCGATAGTGAAGGACGTTTGCATTGGCTTTTCAGCAAGGATAAGGACGATATACAGCTTGATGCTTTGGCGACAGCAGGCGCTTTACAGAGCGATCTTACTTCAGGATATCAAACGCAATATGTGATTTTGAGTCCGGGAGGTGATTGGGAATATGCCACGATCATTGGGCCTAGTGTTGATTTTGGGAGCAATAACATGGATGTATTTGCTCATGCCTCTTTTGTCAGCGAGGAGGGTGCTTTGTATGTAGGGGGCATGGTAGAGACAGATGCTCAAAAAACATTTCCGGTCACTCCTTCTTATTGGGATGCCGAGACTGCTTCACAGGTATTTGTATATGATGCGACTCCGACCAATAATACAGAAGGCTGGTTAGCGGTATTTCACGAGCCCACCCCCACCACTAATGTCATCAACAATTTTGCCGTAGGCAATGATACCTTTTGTGTCAACGGGCTGGTTTATCAAAATCCCAATTACGGACCCATCTTAGGGGATCCCCTCAGCTTCCAAAGTGGTGATGGCTCATTGGCGACACATGTATTAGCAGATATACGACCGACGCCCTTTACCGAAGCACAACCTGAGCCAAATGCAGGAGATGCTTTGCATTGGGAGATCAGCCGAGATAATGGGACGAGTTGGAGCCCTTTGCCCAACTCTCAGACAGAAGTTTACAAACCCCAGCCTGAAGCTATCGCAGGCACAGTACAGTATCGCAGAGTATATACCTATGGCCCAGCCGATACCCCAAACTATAGCAATATAGCTACTGCGGTGATCTCTGGCATTTCTAGTCTAGCCCTACAAAGCCCAAACGATCCCGTTTATTTTTGTCCTACTAGCGTGGAGGACATTAGTTTTCCGATCACCGGAGCGACGGGTAATATCAGTTGGCAATGGTACAATGGTTTTGCTCCTCTGGATAACGCTACCATCAATCCTGCTAGCGGGACGGATGTGGCCGCAAATTTTCAAGCGAGCATTCCGACAAGCGTTGCTCAGGGAGGATTTTACCGCTTGGCGGTCGAAGATGAGAGTGGTTGTGCAAATGAAACCTTTATCACTACGCTGCCCTTATCAGAGGACGCAGGTTCGGATGTAGCGCTAGCAATATGTCCTAGCGACGCTGCCAACGAAGTCATCATTGGCCCCTCTACCCCCAATCCTGATTTTGAATATGCCTGGACCGGGCCTAGCGGCTTCACTTCTAGCCTAGCCAATCCAGTAGTTTCGCTAGATGGTACTTACTACTTACAAGTAAAATTAGTCGGAGAGCCTACCTTTTGTAGTGGAGGGGAGACTTCGGTAGCCATATTGCCTTTGACGGCTCATGACTCTGTCTTGGTCGACACGACCATTGACCTCTCTTTTTGCCAAACTGATGCCGCTACTCCCATAGGTTTGACAGGACCGACCCCTAAAGGATACTCCTTCCAGTGGTCACCAGCGATAAATATAGATGATCCCAGTGCATTCAATCCCACTTATTTTCCTAGCTCATTAGCTTTTGGTCCGCCTATCTCTACGATCAATTATAGATTTTCGGCCATCAGACTAAGTGATGGTTGTGTATTTGAAGACACTATCACAGTGAGCACGACTGCCATAGCACAAGCCAGAGCAGGACAAGATAGAACCATCATTTGTGTGGACTCTTTCACGATTGGCAGCAAAAGCACCGGAGACCACTTCGAATGGAGAGCAATAGCCACTAGCTTTCCAGGCGACCTAGCAGCCTTGACGGGTGATCCAGATTTCACCATCGATGGCGCTTCAGGCAACTTAGGGAGCAATAAATTTGCAAACATTGCATTTCCTGATCCGGGTGCAAGTTCGTATAATATCGATTTCGAGCTGCGCAGCTCTTACCTTCCCTTTACCAACAGCTGCTTTTCAGCAGACACCCTTCGTCTGACGATTTCCCCTTGCAATCCAGGTAATACTACAGTTTGTCCCGACATTTATACCAGCGCCACTCCCGGTTCAGGCGGGGTCTGCGACGCAGTAGACAACCAACTCGCAGTCAATGAGATATCAGGTGCAAGCTATCAATGGACCACCTATGCAGTGGATGGCGTGCTACAATCCACTGGCACTCCTCCTCGCGGATTATTTGAAGAGGGAGGAGATCCTCTTAGCGCCACAGGCCCTCACCCCACTAGCGTAAAAACCGACTTAGATGATGCTGGCTGGGGCTGGACTGGAGCCTATTCGGTTGAATATGAAATTACCGCAAATATTTATCTCAGCGATACCACCCTGATTTGTTCGGATAGAATCATCGTCTATTCTTCGATCATTGGCCAACCTATCGTCGACCTAAGCGAGATTGATTTTTGCTACACAAATAGCCCCGCAAGCCTCCTTAGCGGCAATGGCAATAATTTACCCTATCAACTAACTGGCTCAGACTATAATGTAGCCCCCAATACTTTGCTCAAATGGGCTTGGTCTGGAGGTCCTATTGATAGTGATGCCGATACTCCATATCCTACCATATCGCCAACCACTAGCACCTCCTATTTTGTGTTGGTTACCGACACCCTGACAGCTTGCACCAGTAAAGATACTTTTGAAGTTAGTTTGCACAACATCATCGCTGATGCAGGTCCAGATTTATCTACTGCCTGCACAGGCTCAGTCGTACAGATCGGTAGTACTGCCAAAAGCAATCATACCTATCAATGGACGCCAAGCACTGGCCTCAATTTCCCGATCGGCACGCCCAACTCTACAGTAGCGAAGCCTTATCTAAGCATCCCTGCTTCCCCTACTTCTTATAGCTTGATTGCAACCGAGACCACCACTGGGTGTCAAGCTACTGATACGGTTCTTATTACGCCAGAAACTAATACTCCAGTGGCGCCAACTACAGCCGCATACAATTCTTGTCCGGGTGGTGAACTGGTGATCGGAACCTTATATAGCCCCTCAGCAGGGATTGATTTTGCTTGGTCAGCTGGCACAGGAGCTAATCTTAGTTGGCTCAACAATACGACTACCAATCAGCCGACAGTCAGTTTGCCAGATAACTTTTCCGGTCCCGCCACATTTACCTTGACGGTGAGCAACGGCTCTTGTGGGTCCGCTTTCACAGACTATATCATCACCAATCAAGTGGCTGATGTGGAGCTTGGTCCAGATGTCAATGCCCTTTGTCAAACCCCATATATTCAGATTGGTTCGGCTACTCAAACCGCTGGATATACCTATACTTGGTCGCCGAATACTGGTCTATTCACAGACAACGCTGGCACCAGTCCCTATTCAGGTCAAAATACCCATACTGTCTTCGCCAAACCCAATAATAACACTCAGTATACCTTAATCGCCCGCAATACCGCTACGGCTTGTCTTTTCCTCGACAAGATCACCGTAAATGCACCCGCTGGTGTTGATGTCAATGCTGGGGACGATCAGGTATTGTGTCCAGGAGAGACTTCCGTTTCTATTGGCCAGAGTGGTAGTGGTACCATTGCATGGAACGCTATCGGCTATAGTAGCGATCCGACAAATAGCCCTGCTACACCTAGCTCGGCGGACTCTACCACTATGATGGGATACTTGTCTAGTATCAATACGCTCTCCGTCAATTTTAGCCAAAGCAGCCGTACTCCAGGGGTATATCAATATCAAATCACGGCTGACTATGGCGGAGGATGTACCGCTATTGATGAGGTACTCGTTCGCGTCCCAACGATCACCACGGGATTAGCCGGAAATTCAATGACACTCTGTAATGGCGAAAGTACGACCATCGGTACTACGGCAGTCGCTGGGGTAAACTATACTTGGAGTATTCTCAATCCCACCGCCCAAAGCGGAACGATCAGCGACAACACCAGTGCCAACCCAAGCATCAATCCTTCCGCAACTACCTCCTATAGACTTAGTTACTCTGACGCAGCCTCAAGCTGTGAACTAAGCGAAATAATCACCGTCAATGTCATTGCCAGTCCTAGCATCGCGGATGTCAGCATGGGGCCATACTGCGCTCCCATGGCAGCGCAAAATCTGCCAGCTCAAATTGCTACTTATGGTTCTCTAGCGAGCACCACTTGGCATATAGACTATGAAGGAGGCCCGATTGAATCAAACCCCACTGCCGTACAAATATCTCGCTCTACCAATTTCTATTTATTGAGCAGCAATTCAGATGCTTGTCGTGATACTGCCGTCATTACAGTATTGGTTGAAGATCCTCAAACGCCCTCTATCCTATCCACTACCAACGTAGATTGTAATTCAGGGCTAGTAGATCTTGCTGATTTTCAAGGAAATCCATCTGACCCTAATAATACCTTTGAATGGCATAGCGACAATACTACCAATCCGGCCTCTTTACTCAGCAGTACGGTCGTAGGTAAAGGGACTTATTATCTGTTTGAAAAAAGTCCGAGTGGATGTTTCAGTAGTAGCGACAATATCGTCGTCAGTGATGCATCATGTCCTACTCCTTTTCCAGTGGAGTGGCTCGAATTTACCGTGGAGCAAGAAAGATCCAATGCATGGCTAAGATGGAGTACTGCCTCAGAGATCAATGCTGATTATTATCGGATTGAGCGTTCAATCGATGGTACTCTTTTTATGGAAGTCGCACAAATCAACGCCAATAACACCAGCAACCAATTGAGTCAATATCAATGGCTTGACAGAGATGTCTTGCAAATGGGGCAAAGGAAGCTCTTTTACCGTCTGCTTCAAACGGATAGAGATGGTCAATACTCATACAGCAATGTCGTTCAGCTCGAATTGACAGGGATGGAAAGCATGCTCTCTTGGGTGAGCGCCTCCCCCGTGCCAGCAAATGAGTTCCTGACAGTAAAATATCAACTCATCAATACGCCAAATGCTCGCCTAAAAATAACGAACATCTTAGGAGCAAGCTTGGTCAATCAAAATATCCAACAAGCGCAAGGACAGACCGAGATCGATGTCCGCGCACTACCAAGTGGGTATTACTATCTTAGTCTGGAAGGGGAAAATGGCAAAAGTGTCATAAAGTTTCAAGTGAGGCATTGAGTCTAAGAGACTGTTTGGGATCTTGTCGTTTCGAGTTCAAACGCAGCATTTTTGTGGTTCTGGCCAGAAAATTTTTTAAAGAATACTGCGGTATTCTGAGAAAAATTGACGTAGCCAGGTTCCAAAAAGGCCAGTTTGGGCCGAAAGGAAAAATTCAAACAGTCTCTAAAGTCGCTCACGCCACCGCTCCACCAATTCATTGATGCGCTCCGACTCACCTTTCTTGTCGTAGTAATTGTAGTTTTGTCGCATCTCAAATAGCACTTGCGCCCAGTTGACAGCCTGGGTATAAGCGCCCAGTTGCGCATAGACCTTGGCGCGCGTCCAATAGATATGGCCAAGGATATAATGCTTAGGATAAAATTGCTCGTTCCAAGGATTGGCCTTCGTCGCAAGTTGCTCACTGAGTTTGAGCCACTCCAGAGCCACATCGAGTTCTTGCCCTTGATTGGCTAAGTATTCGGCTCCTTGTACATAGACCACCCATTGGGTCGTGCTATCTCTTTGGGCCGCTTCGCGGAACACCTTGTCTTTGAATTGGGCAAAGGGATCGATCCGAAAACTGATCGGCAATACGATATTGCCCCAAGCAAGTCTGATCTGTCCTTCAGATTCACTTTGCTGATGCAGACTATACAACAATTGTTCTTGAAAC
>JBGCFA010000176.1:0-12777 GCA_045106675.1 Bacteroidia bacterium | reverse complement strand
GCCTAGTACTACCGCATTTGCACTGAGTACCTTCCGTTATTCAGGCACCAACCCTACTTATAACAATGTCCAGTCCTATCGCTTTGGCAATGAGTTTCAGCTGCAGGCGGGCATCAGTGATCGTATATTATTAGGAAAATTAATGCTAGACCCGAGCATCATGCTACGCTATCGGACAGTAGGGACTGACCAAATTGATGGCAACGAATTTGCCAGTACAGGCGGACATTGGTTAGATATTATTCCGGGTTTACAATTCAATATTGGCCAGCAAGCCTATTGGCGTATTTCTGCCAACATTCCTGTTTTTAGATCTTTAGCAGGAACGCAACTCACTACTTCCCACAAAATCACAATGGCTTTATATTACCGTTTTGGAGGCAAAAAAACAGCCCTTGAGATTATTTCTCCCTAGAAGGTATTCTTGCTTTTCTTTTACTAGACCAGCTTTGCTGAACGCATTTTTTTGAGTTTGGCAATCGTATGCGATGGATTGGCGGATTTGAAAACATAGCTTCCTGCAACCAAAACATCGGCTCCTGCTTCCAGTAATGGCAGAGCTGTTTTGTCATCTACCCCCCCATCAATTTCGATCAAAGTCTTGGAACCAGACTCTATGATCATTTGCTTCAAGGCCCGCACTTTATCAACCACATAAGGGATAAAGGACTGTCCTCCAAAACCCGGATTGACCGTCATTAATAATACCACATCTGCTAAATGCAAGACATGTTGTATGCTAGAGATAGGAGTAGCAGGATTGAGCGCTACGCCAGCTTTCATCCCTTGAGCACGGATGGCTTGAAGCGTACGATCTAAGTGAGTAGTCGCCTCTTGATGCACGGTGAGGATATTGGCCCCCACTGCGTGGAACGCTTCTATATATCGGTCTGGAGCATCAATCATTAGATGCACATCCAAAGGTTTGCTAGCGACTTGCTTTACAGCCTTTAGGATAGGCATCCCAAAAGAGATATTGGGTACAAAGCTCCCGTCCATCACATCACAGTGAATCCAATCTCCTGCTGAAAGATTGATCATTTCGATGTCTTTACCAAGGCGATTGAAGTCGGCGGCTAAGATTGAAGGGGCCACCAAATGTTGGTTTTGCATATTTACCAGTAAAGCTTCCTCACTTGAGGAACGAACAAATACCAAATAGAAAGTGCACAAATGAAAACTAGTCCCAAATTAACCACGACAGATTCCATATGAGGAACCGATTGAACTGCGATCACAGGGGCTGAATTGGAGGCCATAAACAGCTCAGGAAAAGTCAATAAGCTATAAGACAGCCAGCCAAAGAAGCTAATCAAAACGACTAAGACCAATTGACAAACGGCCCAGCCAAAACGAGTAAAAAGTCGGGAACTAAAACCAAGGGCTAACATCGCCAATGGCAAATTCAAATTGGTGAGATCACTAGGGATATCGGTGCGGCCTCCAAAGAATGGCACCCAATTAATATCACAATAGCCCCAATAAAATAATTTACACGACACACCCATAAGCCCGAGTATCAGGCCTAGGCTAATCAGCGTTGTCGAAACGAAACGAATAAAAAGTACATCGGAATTGAAAATATCCCGCATATATCGTGTTAATTAGGCTATGCAAGCTAACCAAATTTCAGAAGGTCCACAAAAAAAGGATCAAGCTTCGAGAGCTTAATTATTTTCGGCGTAGCCCTACAATCACCTTTTTATCGTGAATCTGACCTAAGGTTCGATTGAGATGCCAAAGAGTACTGTCAATTCGAGCGGCAAAGGCAGGATCATTGAGCGCTTTGCCAGCGAAAGTATTGGGTTGATCAAACTTTTGAATCAAGCCTTCGGCCTCCTCGATTAAGCCATTGAGATTTTGCAGGCTTTTATCTGCCTCGGAGAGTAAAGCTTCGCTTTGACTGAGCAATCCAGCGTCTATTCGTGCCGTCAGCGTATCCAGCCGTCCGAGAAGTTGGGTAGTTTGCTTTAACAATAATTGGACATCAGTAAAGGTCGTCTCTGCCTCAGAAGCGAGTCTTTGGACGGGGATCTGCGCGCTCTGCTGATCGAGTCTAGCAGTGAGACGTTCTACATTGACCAGAATCTGTCCGAGCAAAGCGGGATCAATCGCAGCGTTCCACCCGGTGGCAATACTATCGACACGGCTGGTAAAACGCTCTATATTGCCAGGATCCATCTGATCCATCACGCCTCCAAAGCGAGAAAAAGCAGTTGAAAAATCGAGAGAAGTACGTCCTTTAATACTGGCTCCCGAAGCTAAGGGTGAGCCCTCAGCTCCGGTATTCAGGGCGATTTGCTTCCCTCCCATTAGCTCTTTGATTTGAATCTCTCCAAAGCCATCAGCAAATAAAGCAATGCGTTCGTCAAGGGCGATCTCCACCGATACCGACTCAGCTGCAGGCAAAATGGTCTCTACCCTACCCGCTTGGAACCCTCTCACGACAACTGGGTCGCCCTCAAGCAAACCATTTACTTGCTCAAAATTGAGGAAATAATGTTTCTCAGGTGGAGAAAGAAAGCTACTCCGGTTGACCCAAGCGATCACCAAATAAGCAAGGGCAAGGCCTGCTATCAGGGTGAGTCCAACTTTGATTTCGCGTTTCATGGGCTATTTGTTGACCCAGACCATCTCCTGCGAGCGGGTGATGTGACTAAAGTGTCTGCTTAGGACAAATAACCAATCGGATAAGCGATTGAGAAATTGTATGATGAGAGGATTCACCTCTTGTTGATCACTCAACTCTACAACCCGGCGTTCCGCACGGCGGCAGATACAGCGTGCGATATGTGCCAGCGAATTGGACTGATGGCCACCTGGTAGAATAAAGTTTTTTAAAGGTTGTAAGCCCTTCTCCATCTTATCAATGGATAACTCCAAAAGCCGTACATCATCCTCGTTTAGCACAGGCAACTTAAAGTTTGATTTCTCAGCGTCTACGGCCAATAATGACCCAATGGTGAACATATGATGCTGAATCACCTGTATCAAAGGCCTGAACTCTCTAGCCTCTGCTTGATCATGGATCAAACCGAGGTAGGCGTTAACTTCATCAACAGTGCCATAAGCCTCGATCCGTAAATCGTATTTGGAAACTCTGGTACCACCGAGCAAGGAAGTTTGGCCTGAATCGCCTTTTTTAGTGTATATTTTCATTGGAGGAAAAACTTTAGTATCGGTAGTTTAATATGTTTTTTATTCGGGATTGGGGAGAGAGTCTGATTGCGGTATATCGAGTAATGGATGAGTTTGAGAGGTTTGAAGATCAATAAAATTCAAGCCGATTTGTCGCTTGTTTTCATTGAGAACCAAACGCACCTCCATATTGTTGGTAAAGGGTGTATATCCTGTCCAAACTTGTTGCCCATAAGAACCATCAGAGAGGCCGTAGCTTTCGTTAAGATAGTCTTCCAACTCGCCATAAACTTTTGCGGTTTCCACTTCGTCCTGTAGTATCAGATCGGCGACGATGGAGACTAAGCGATCTTTACTTGTCTGATCACGGCCACTATAATAATCCAATAGTAGAACGGATTGTGGGCTTAGGTTTATTTCATAGCCTAGGCCAAATTCATCTTCATGCTGAGGTAGAAAGGAGCCTTCGAGGCCCTTGATCGTGCTCATCGCTTGTCCAATAATCACCTTGCGAAAGGTAAAAGTATCTAGCTCAGTAGGAAGATACATGCTATCACTATAAAAAACCTGTCGAAAAAGCGGGCTCTTAGATTCACTCGCAATTTGGCAGGATGAGCTGAAAGAAAGCATGAGACTACAAAACACAAGACTAAGCGTCAGATAATAGAATTTCATTCGTTGGCAAATTGAATAAAAAAGGAAATCGATTCAGGATTTTTCATGGCATCCTTTGAGATAGCATTGGCTGGATCTACTCCCATCAAGATTTTCTTAACAGGGGCCTCCATTTTTTTGCCGCTGATGGTATAAGGTATTTCTGGTACGGCAATGATTTCATCAGGTACATGCCTTGGACTAAACTGGGTTCGGAGGCTCTTACGAATATTTTTTTGTAATGACTCAGTTAAGCGTTCGCCTGGGCGCAAAACCACAAAAAGCGGCATAAAGTAAGAGCCATCTGGACGCTCCACACTAATCACCAAGCTATCTGTGATTTCAGGGATGCCATCGACTCCTCGATAGACTTCACTGGTGCCGATCCGCACTCCTCCACGGTTGAGAGTTGCATCAGAACGGCCATAAATAACGATAGTGCCTTCGTCCGATACGCGAATCCAATCACCATGACGCCATACATTGGGATAATGCTCAAAGTAAGAACTGCGATAGCGGGTATTGTCGGGATCATTCCAAAAATATACTGGCATGGAAGGCATCGGTTCTGAAATCACCATCTCGCCTACTTGCCCAATCACGGGAACGGCATTTTCGTCATAGGCTTCGACCTTGCAGCCCAACATGCGGCATTGAATTTCGCCTGCATATACTGGCAAAAAAGGACTGCCACCGACAAAACCGCTACAAACATCTGTACCACCACTAATGGAGGCTAACCAAACGTCTTTTTTGACTGATTTATAGATCCATTCAAAGGCTTCGGGAGGCAGAGGCGATCCGGTTGAGCCGATAGAGAGCAGTTCGGGGAGCTCTCCTTCGGAGAACGCCATGCCTTGCTTCATGCAGTTGATGTAAAAGCTAGCGCCGCCGCCAAAGTGCTGCAAACGCGTTCGCTTAGCGAAATCCCACAACACATTGAGATCAGGATAAGCCGCCGAGCCATCGTATATCATCATCGTAGTGCCATGCAGCATAGCCGCGACACAGAAGTTCCACATCATCCAACCCGTAGTCGAATACCAAAACAAACGCTGACCGGGCTTACAATCATGATGCAGACCAAGAGCTTTAAGGTGTTCAATCAGATTGCCTCCTACGCTATGCGTAATCGCTTTGGGTTTGCCGGTAGTGCCTGAAGAGTAAAGTACCCAAAGTGGATGATCAAATTCGACAGGCAAAAACTCTAATGGTCCCGCGGAGACAGAAAGCGCTTCGGCCCATAAGCTGGCCTTGGGTATAGATATCGGCAACGCATCAGGATCCAGAAAAGGTACCAAGAGTACGTTTTCGAGGGTTGGAAGGGCTTCTTCGAGGGCCTCCACTTCCTTGAGACGATTATAGGCTTTGCCATTGTAGCGATAGCCGTCGGTAGCAATCAGTAATTTTGGTTCGATCTGCTGAAAACGATCCACTACACTAGCGGTACCAAAGTCGGGAGAGCAAGATGACCAAATCGCGCCCAAGGAATTGGCTGCGAGAAAACCCACAACTGCTTGGGGGATATTTGGCAAGTAAGCCACTACCCTATCTCCTTTTTCGATGCCGGCTTTGCGCATCCAATTGGCTAAGCCATTGACTCGCCTTTCAAGTTCAGCCCAGCTGATAATATCTAAATCTCGGCCTTCTGCTTGAAAAATAATGGCTGGATGATCCGTAGTAGCATTGCGAAAAACATGTTCCGCATAATTGAGGGTAGCTCCTTCAAACCATTTGGTCCCGATCATACCTTCCTCTGGCCTTTGCAGGACTTGCTGATATGGGCTATGAGATTTGACTGCAAAAAACTGCCAAATTGATTCCCAAAAAGCTTCGATATTATCCACCGACCATTGCCATAAATCATCATACCCCTGCAAGCTTAGCCCATGATGCGTATTCACCCATTGCATGAATGCGTGCATACGACTGTTTTGGACAAAGTTGGGATTAGCTTTCCAGAGAGGAGTTAGATTCATAGGAGGAGGCATTAGGAGGGCACAAGGTATAAATTTTCAAAGTGGATTTCTAACCACTGAGACTCCAAAAGCGTCCACAAAAACAGATTTGCAGTGTCATTTATCTAAAAGCTATGTAAATTGAGATTGTATAATAAAACGTATTCAATCGCTTTCATGCCTCAACCTGCATCAGTTTCCGGAAACCTAGAAGCACGCCTCCAACATCAGCGTCCCAAAGTCCAACAACTCTTAGAAGCTATCGATAAGGTCATCGTGGGTCAATCACGTATGGTAAACCGACTATTGATTGGCTTATTTACGAATGGCCACATCTTACTCGAAGGAGTTCCCGGACTAGCCAAAACACTGACAATCAACACCTTGGCTAAGACTTTACAAATGGCTTTTACTCGTATCCAGTTTACGCCGGATTTGTTACCAGCAGATTTGGTCGGTACGATGATATACAATCAGCAAAGTGGCAAGTTTGAAGTCAAAAAAGGGCCGATTTTTTCCAATATCGTACTAGCTGATGAGATCAACCGCTCACCAGCCAAGGTACAAAGTGCATTATTGGAAGCAATGCAGGAGCAACAAGTCACGATTGGCGATACAAGCTTTTTGTTGGATCAACCCTTTTTGGTCATGGCGACTCAAAACCCTATTGATCAAGAAGGAACTTATCCGTTGCCGGAAGCGCAGGTGGATCGTTTTATGATGAAGGTCTTTGTAAACTATCCTAAGCGCGACGAAGAAAAGGAGATCATGCGTCGCATGGCAAAGACAAGTACCAAGTATACAGTGAAGCCAGTGCTCAAAGCACAAGATATATTTGATATTCGTTCTATCATCGATGATATTCAGATGGCAGAACGTTTGGAGGATTATATCATCAATATCATCATGTCAACTCGCGAGCCGGAAGAGTATGGTCTTCATCGTTTGAAAGAATATATTGAGTATGGAGCTTCCCCTCGGGCAACGCTTGCACTCAACTTAGGCGCTAAGGCTCATGCATTTATGGAAGGTCGTACACACGTAATTCCAGAGGATGTAAAAGCTATTGCATCGGATGTATTGAACCATCGTATCATCCTTTCTTACGAAGCAGAAGCTGAGGAAGTCAAAAGCACAGATTGTATTCAACAAATCTTGCGGAAAATAGAAATTTAAAAAAACTTATTGGGGACTTGCATCGTACAAATGAATGCTGTATGTTTGCAGACCCATTCAATAAATGAATGCACTTGTAGCTCAACTGGATAGAGCACCTCACTACGGATGAGGAGGTTGAGGGTTCGAATCCTTCCAAGTGTACAAACGCCTCAGAAACTATTTCTGAGGCGTTTTTCTTTTCATATCCCCTACTCCATCTTTAGCTTTTCAGCCTCACTCAAATCACAGATTTAGCAAGAAATCCAATAATCCAGCCCTCCACTGAGGTTTTGGGGGTTGAAAGCGTGGCGACTTTCCTTTACAGTATTTTTCAGGGGCTCTATTAAATTTTATTTTTGAATATTGGCGGTGAATTCACTTACGATTTTCAATCCCCAAACCTATGAAAAAGGATTTCCGCCTGCTTGCTGAGCAATACCGAAAAACATTACTTGAGGATGTTATTCCCTTTTGGACAGAAAATTCGATTGACAATGAAAAGGGTGGTTATTTCACTTGCCTCGATCAGCACGGGAATGTCTATGACACTGATAAGTTTATTTGGCTACAAGCTAGACAAGTTTGGACCTTTTCAAGTCTATACAATCATATTGAGCCCAATCAAGAATGGCTGGATATAGCCAGAAATGGCGCAGAGTTTTTACGAGAAAAGGGCAAAAATCCAAAAGGTGAGTTCTATTTTTCATTGGATCAGAGTGGAGCACCTCTGATTGAGGCTTACAATATATTCTCCGATTGTTTTGCGGTCATTGCTTTTTATCAATACGGCCTCGCTTCTAGAGATGACTCCTATCTCAAAGAGGCAGAAAGCAGTTTCAGGCAGATTCTTAAGAGAAAAGACAATCCCAAAGGGAAATATGAAAAGTCAACTGGCAATCGCCCTATCAAGGGATTTGCATTGCCAATGATTATCGCAAACCTGCTACTCGATATCGATGGCTTATTGCCCGCCGAAGAGGTAGCTGATATTGTCGATTTATGCGTTCACGAGGTGATGGAAGTATTCTACAATCCTGATAATGGATTAATTCATGAGTATGTCTCAGCTGAAGGAAAATTTATAGACACGTTTGAGGGAAGGTTGATCAACCCCGGTCACGGCATTGAAGCGATGTGGTTCATAATGGACCTTGCCATCAAAAAGGGTGATCAACAATTATTGAGCATATCGGTTGACCGAACGCTAGATTTACTCCGTTTTGGTTGGGATGATGAATATGGAGGCATATTTTACTTTTTGGATGCAAAAGGCGCCCCTCCTCAACAACTTGAGTGGGATCAAAAACTATGGTGGGTACACCTTGAAACCCTAGTTGCCTTGGCAAAAGCATATCGATATACTAAGCGGGAAGACGTTTGGGAAGCCTTCCAAAAGGTGCATAAATATACCTGGAGCCACTTCCCCGATCCTAAAAATGGTGAATGGTTTGGCTATTTGAATCGCAAAGGCGAAGTCCTTCTTTCTTTAAAGGGAGGTAAATGGAAGGCTTGCTATCACCTTCCTCGTGCTTTATTTGAATGTTGGCAGACTTTTGATTTCTTAGCCCAAGAAACTGAGCAATAGATTGCTTTAGTATCAGTCTTCATCTTCAAAGTCCATCGCTACTCCTCAAACAAAATCATGTTTAAAGCATCCGTACGGATCATTGGATTCATTTGCCTCCTCACGACTTCATTAGGCGTTCTGGCACAGGAAAAAACAGACACCTACAATCAATGGACATGGGATACGCTTGCCGTGATGCCTCCCGCCCCAGAGAGCAAGCAACAAATTGGCTTAGCAGGGGCTTTTAGTGGGATTCACAATCAAGCATTGATCATTGCAGGAGGAGCAAATTTCCCCGAGGGATTTCCTTGGGAAGGCGGCAAAAAAGTATGGCATGATCAAATCTACGTATTGGATTTAACGCAAGCAGATGATCCAAAATGGCTCGTTGAGGCAAAATGGAAGCTCCCATTGAATCTAGCTTATGGCTTATCTATTCCCACTCCACAAGGCCTAGTTTGCATCGGTGGTTCCAGTTATGGTAATTATGCAAATCAGGTTTTCCTATTAAAGTGGGAGCGGGAAACCCAAGAGCTAACACAGTCTGACTGGCCTGATTTGCCCCAAGGCATTTCAGATATGACGGGCGCCCTGATGGGCAATAAGATTTATCTAGCCGGAGGGAGAAACGAGAAGGGAGATGGCAAGTTTTTTTATGTTTTAGATATCACCTCTGCGAGAACGCTAGAACAAGGCTGGCGTGAACTAGCGTCTTGGCCCGGACCAGGGAGAAGTTATGCGATGTCTGCGGTGCAGAACGATGGGACCCAAGAATGTTTTTTCCTTTTTGGTGGTCGCTACGGACGAAAAGACTCAATCAGTGTATTATTATCTGATGCGTTTAGATATGATCCGAAGAAGAATGAGTGGCAAGAAGTCAGCTCGATTAAGCATCGAGAAGAAGGATTGATTAGCCTGAGCGCAGGAAACAGCCTTGCATCTGGTGCCAATCATATCTTACTATTTGGAGGAGCGAGGGGGAAACTATTTTCAATTTTTGAGCAAATCGCTCTAGATATTGATTCAGCCAATACTTTAGGAGATAGTCTTAGGGCGAAAGATTTGGCAAGTTATCGCGACTCTTTACAATTGCATCATCCGGGTTTTTCTCAAAATATATGGGCCTATCATACGATCACTGATACTTGGGCTATTGTAGGCAGGCTCCCATCTGGAAGTCAAGTGACTACCACCGCACACAATTGGGAGGAATCATTTATCATAGCCTCTGGAGAGATTTCGCCCGCTGTGCGAACGCCCCTAATTAGGCGAGGCAAAGCGATAGTCCCTCAATCTTTTGGTTGGCTCAACTATTCTATTCTAGGCCTCTATCTATTGGTATTGGTGGGCATGGGTTTTCGTTTGAGCAGAAATCAGCACAGTACTGATGACTACTTCAAAGGCGGAGGACGGATCCCTTGGTGGGCCGCAGGTATTAGTATTTTCGGTACTCAACTAAGTGCGATAACCTTCATGGCTATCCCTGCCAAAACATTCGCTACGGATTGGCTATACTTCTTTTTATTGCTATCAATCTTATTAGTGGCCCCAGTGGTCATTAGATATTTCTTGCCCTTCTTCAGACGATTAGAATTGACTTCTGCTTACGAATACTTAGAAAAACGCTTCAATCTTAGTGCTCGAGTCTTGGGGAGCCTTATGTTTGGAGCCTTGCAATTAGGTCGCTTGGGGATTGTATTGCTCTTGCCATCCTTGGCCCTAACGGTGGTAACAGGTATTGATGTAAACATTTGCATCCTGACCATGGGTATTTTGAGCATTCTCTATACTGTATTGGGCGGCATTGAAGCAGTGATCTGGACAGATGTTATCCAAGTATTTGTTTTGCTTGGAGGCGCCATTTTGTGTCTCTTTTTTATTCCTTATCAGTTAGAAGGAGGTCTCGCGGGTATGTGGGAAGTAGTACAAGAGTATGACAAAATGAAGATTCTCGACCTTCGTTTTGACTTCAGCAATGCAACTTTATGGGTAGTATTGATCGGTGGATTCTTTTCCAATTTGGTCATGTATGGCAGTGATCAAACTGTGATTCAGCGTTTTTTGACGACTAAAGATGAAAAATCAGCCTCTAAGAGTATAGTTACCGGAGCCCTGATGGTTGTTCCTTCTGCTTTTATCTTCCTATCTATAGGAACGGCTCTCTTTGTGTTTTATAAAAACAACCCAGCTGCGCTTAATGTCGCGACGGAAAGTACAGATGTGATTTTCCCTTGGTTTATGATTAGTCAGTTGCCCGCAGGGATCTCGGGTTTACTGATTGCAGCAATATTTGCAGCCGCGATGTCTAGCCTAGACAGTAGCATGAATTCCCTAGCTACCGTAGCAACGACTGATTATTATCGCCGTTTTTTCAGGGTCAAAAGTGAGAAACAATATCTTAATTTCGCTCGCTGGACAACTGTGGTTACAGGCATTTTAGGGACGCTGATTGCGATATATATGGCAAATGCAGGCGCTTCTTCCCTTTGGGATGAATTCAACAAAATTGTGGGGCTGTTTGCCGGAGGCTTAGGAGGTTTATTTATGCTTGGGATATTCACCCGCAAAGCCAATGGTAAAGGAGCAGTAATTGGCTTAATTGCTAGCGGAATGCTACAATACTGGGTGAGTAATTATAGCTCAATCCATCTCTTATTATTTGCCTGTACGGGCGCTTTATCAGCATTTATCTTGGGTTACCTAGCGAGTTGGTTATTTAGAGAGAAACAAAGTACCAAAAAGGTTCTCAGCTACCATTCTCTTAAGGACGATTTGGGTTCAATTGATTAGCCCTGAGAAAGACTTCATTAACAACAGAAACGATATAGAACTATGCATCCTCACCCCCATATTCACGGACTAATTGCAGCACCTTTCACACCCATGCACCCAAATGGCGATCTTCAATTGGAAAAGGTTAAAAATATCCATGGCTTTTTACACTCCAATGGTGTTAAGGGAGCCTTTATCTGCGGCTCTACAGGCGAGCATCCATCTTTACAATTTGAAGAGAAGAAAGCCCTCATCAACGAATGGGCTAAGTATACTAGCGACCACTTTAGCATCATCGCTTTGGTTGGCGGAAATTGTGGGGCAGATGCAAAAGCACTAATGAAGTATGCGAATGAAAAGCAATTGGACGCGGTTTCTATCGTTGCTCCTAATTATTTCCCTTTAGGCTCAGTTGAGGCATTGGTTGACTATTGTGCCGAGATTGCCGCTGTGGTTCCTGAAATGCCCGTTTATTATTACCACATTCCGGTTTTGACAGGGGCTCACTTCTCCATGCTGAGGTTTTTAGAGCTGGCTCATAAGAGTATCCCCAATCTTGTTGGCATCAAGTACACAGAAGAAAACTTGATGGAATTTCGTCTCTGCCAAGCGTTTGCCGAAGGGAAATATGATATTCTCTGGGGACGGGATGAAGTCTTGATTTCTGGTTTGGCGATCGGAGCAAAGGGGGCAGTTGGCAGTACTTACAATTATGCTGCTCCTCTTTATCTTGAGATCATCAAGGCATTTGAAGCTGGCCAAATGGCGAAAGCACAAAGCTTACAGCAGCAGTCTATTGAAATGATCCAATTACTGGGCAAATATGGCGGCATCGCAGTAGGGAAATCGTTCCAAAAATTGGTAGGCATGGACTGTGGAGAGTTTCGGTCTCCCGTCCAAAACCCTAGTTCTGAGCAATTTGCCGCCTTGAAAGGAGATGCTGAACGAATCGGTTTTTTCGACTATTGTAGTAAATGACTTAGGTCAAAGTCGAGCGAAGTAAACGTAATAAAAAGGCTTTTGGATCAACTCAAAAGCCTTTTTATTGACCTTTATTCTTTACGTCTTCTTCGCTTTACACCAGAGCCACTACCTCCAAATAGGATGCCCGCTCCTAACACAAAGCCAAAGTTGTACCAACCACCATTATTGAATACATCATACATCTCTATCGTATCGACAAAGAGAGAGAGGATAAAAGTTACGGGAGCAATACAACCGTGCCACAGTCCTAACCAAAAGCCACTCGGTTGCTTAGCAAGCTCAATACATGCATCCAGATTTAGGGGTTCTGCTGTGCAGGAACTCAAAAGTACTACGCCTAATAGGCTTGCGATGAAGAGATAAGGCTTTTTCATGAGTCTGTTTAGTTTAACAATCTAGCTTAAGGACAGGCCCTATCTCTCAAATGTTGGAATCATTCAGGAACAGAGGAAACAGACTTTGGCTCTATTTGCATTTGAGTGTCTTGAGGAAAGTCGCTAAACTCAGAAGTTGGAATGGCCGCCTCGTTCCTAAAATAGGGATAGA
>JBGCFA010000175.1:0-3640 GCA_045106675.1 Bacteroidia bacterium | reverse complement strand
TGCCTTTTGGAAACGATAGTAAAGGACTCATTTTCACTGTGTGATTTTGCCTACAAATTTATTTAATTGTCCCTTTTATTTTATCAAATTATGTGCTTTTAGTGATTTTAGTGATGTTTTTGTTCCTTGATTTTGTAGTTTGCTTACAACTTCAATTACTCAAATAGTTTAAGGGATTTTAAATCATATAATTTGAGTTTGTTCCCTTTATTTTTGTGTAAAAAAATACATTAGGTGGTTTAATGGAGGTTTTTATCTAGATTGAAAGCCTCAATTGTTCCTTTATGATAAGCACACAATTATATTCACTGATAAAAAAGCTTGAACCAGAGACTCAAGCAGATTTTAAAAACTGGTTAGTTTGGCGTTTAGGAGGGAAGGAATCCTTCCTCTTGGTCTTGTATGAACAATTGCTTATTGAGCCTAAGTGGACCTTAGTTTGGCAGGCAATGTTTCCCCAAAAAGCTCTGCCTCTTAATGCTTCCAAACAGATACCCCATATTCTGCGAAAGCGAGCGAGCGCTCTGAAAAAATTACTTAAGGAATATCTCGCTTATCAGAATATGCGAGAGGATCAGTATTTTTTGGACTTATCCTTTTTGAGACATCTCAATGAGGGGAAGTTCAACGACGATTTCATGCTCTATTTTAGGCAGATTGAGAGAACCTATGACAATAGAGATCGAGATTATCATGAACAAATGGGGATGATGTTAGAGGCGTTTCATGCTCATAAATTCAAGCTTACCAATAAAAGAAAGGGCTATCGTTGGCAAGAGATGTTGGATCATTTCGCTTTAGCGTATCGGTATCGCTTTCTCCAAATGTATTTATCGACGATCAACAATCGAAGATTGCCTCAAGAGGTGATAAAGCCCAACGACTTTGAACTCGAAGGCTTGAAAAAAGATCCTTTGGTGCAAAACAGTCCGAGCCTTAAGCTCTTATTGGACGTTTGCCGCCTGATGGATGGGGAAGCAATAGACCATGTAGTTATAATCGAAGATTACAAAAATAACTACCACTACTTTGCTGAGTACATGCAGCAGAACCTCTTGATTTGCTTAGAAAACTACCTTTATCGACTATCTCTAAATCGGGGTTTAGAGATAGATCGGCATCTCCGCTTTGACTTTTATTTATGGTCTTCTCGAAAAGGATTAAGCATCTATGATGGTCAAATCGCTCCCTTTCGCTTTGTGGGGATTGTTTCGGCAGGTATCAATGCTGAGCAACTTGATCAGGTCAAAGTGTTTATGGATGAGTTTACTTCTAAACTTGATCTGAAAGTACGTGATGAACTTGTCCACCTTTGCAAAGGAATGTGCTTGGTTGAAGAGGAGAAATTTGATGAATTATTGCACGGATTTTTGAATATGCAATACAAAAGCCCTAGTCATGAAATTTCTGCTAAACTGATACATGCGCAAGCTAGGTATGAAAAAGGAGAACGTTGGCATCTGGAAGTGCCCCTAAAAAGCTTATTGGCTTTTAGTGAAAGGCAAAGCCGATTAGGAGTCGAATTCAAAAAACAAACGAAGTTGAAAATTCATCTCTTCCAAAAATTATTAACCCAGTTTAAGACTGACAAAGTATTGAAACTGCGAGAAGATGCCGCTCAGATCAAAAGTTTCTCCTTCCGAAAATGGATGCTAGCCAAAATTGAACTACGCTTAGAAGGCGATGAACCTTTATATATCGACTAAAAAAGTGAAACCAAGCAGAGCGCTCAGTTTCACTAGAAGAGACTATTTGAGTTTATGTGCTCATGTATTAGTGCTGGATGAGTATTTTCTGCTTGCGCAGAACGCCTCGTTCACTGCTGATCAACATATACATTCCGCTTGGTATATCAATGCTTTCCAATCTGATGCTAGTTTGATTTACTTCCCATTGTCTTACTACGGCGCCTGTCATATTGATTAGTTTGAGCTGTCCTATATTTTGTTGGTCCGGATGCTCTACGAAGAGAAAGTCTGTGCTAGGGTTGGGACTTGCTAATAATGCCAATGCTCCGATAGTATTGATTTTGAAATCAACCAATTGCAAACCTGGCTCAGCTGCGTTTTTACCAACCATTTCATCAAAATCGCAGGTCACGGCTCCGCCCTTGCCTACATACCCATATCCACTTTGCCCAGTCTGATCGGTGCGCCATGCATCAATCGTGATTTGGGTTCCAGCAGAGTTGATGCTGTAACTATAGTCAAAACTACTACCCAATAGCCAGCCAGGAGTTCCAATGAAATTGAAATTTGAAGCTGCCGATATCGTAAAGCCTTCGGTCGTAAATGTGGCACTAAAACTGTGAACATTGCTTGCGGGTTGACTCTCCGTTCCGATCTCGATGAAAATTTCAGTTTCATCACCATCGTTCTCTGGGACAGGGGATAGGTATGCGTTTACATTTTGGGCGCTAAGCGTATTCCCAAAGAGCAAAAAACCGATAAATAGAGATGTTGTGGCGAATGCAAAGATTCGCTTAGGCAGAGCCATGGCTCTCCCAGTGGGGTTTGAAATGTGCATAACAGGATAGATTAATTGTTGTTGAATACAACATAATCGCTCCTGAGGCTTTTTAAACCCTTGTTTTTGGTGATTTTTCGGCTACCCGTTTTATGGTATCTCCTTTAGCATTTTTTTGCTAAAACACTGCTAGCCTCACGCAATATGTGCTGGCTCTAATAAATCCATGACGGACTTTACCGGGCTAAAGGTCGTTTTGGGAACTTCTACTAATACTGTATGCCAATCAGCCATCGCACCATTCCAAAGTCCTGGCAGTTCTAAGGCTTGGAGTGCTTGGCCATTCAAAGACTTTTGAGTGATAAAGCCTGTCTCATCATCCCGATACTGAAGGAGGTCAAACTTATTGCCCTGATAGTCTTTCAACCCACACACCAAGTCAGTGATATTCGCAAAGCTTGCACTTTCCGCGATTTTCGCTTGATTTGGATCATCTAAGTCTATTTGAGCTGTCTCTACGATCTGTAACGAACTACTACCATCTTGTTCTGTTACCCAAAATGGCCCGCCCCCCGTATTACTATCCGTTGCGATGATGCCACAGACTCTGATCGGACGACTGAGTTTTTGATGTAGATAGGTTTTTCTTTCTGCAGCTGGAGAGTTTTGCCAGCCGCTTCGCGGAACACTTCCCAAGCTAGCTAATAGCTTGAGCGCTTTTGCTTCTGCCTCAAGGGACAGTTCGCGACTAGCGTCTAAGTCCTCTAGCATCGCAAATACTTGCGCTTGATACCGACAGAGCACCCCTGCAATCAGCTTTTTGTAGCGATAGGTAGGACCTTTGTGGGTGTCTGGGACGACATTGTCCACGTTTTTGATAAATACCAGATCAGCCTCTAGCTGATTTAGATTTTCAATCAAGGCACCATGACCTCCGGGTCTAAACAGCAAACTACCGTCTTCTTGCTTAAAAGGCTTGCCTGCTAGATCGACGGCTATAGTATCTGTAGCCGGATTTTGTTGGGAAGTTTGGAGCGTAAAACTAGTTGCATAACGACCCGAATAGGGGATTTCCAATTCTGCCAAATGCTCGTTCACCAGTGTCTTGTGTTCGGCGGAGACGGTAAAATGAAGGACGACCTCTCGGTTTTTACCTTTGGCATAATGCGCTCCT
>JBGCFA010000174.1:0-6610 GCA_045106675.1 Bacteroidia bacterium | reverse complement strand
TGGTTCAATTTGGGGATCAATCATTTTCTCAGGCAAGAATACTCGCTCGCCTTCCGTTGTGGCCTCAATATGCCAGGTACCGAAAAGGCTCAAGAACGCGAGATGGGCCGTGAATGGGTAATGAAAAAGTATCTAAGTGAGTTGATTTTACAAATGGAACTCGCTAATGAGGACCTCGTTCTCAAACAGATCAAAATGATCGAAAAGCAATATGGAGATCTCTTGCAGACAGATGAATATGGTAAAGGGAAAATATTTCTCACCGTGGTTCAAAAAATGATCGAGCAGCCGGAGATATTCACCAACCCAGCCATATACGACCAAATCAGACAACAATTTCCAATCAAAACCGCCGAAAAAGAAGACTTGCAAGAGATGAGTTTCTACGCTTGGTTAAAAGCAAGAATTCTCAATCAAAATTATTATGAAGTACTCCTCGAACTTGTCGGTCGTATAGACTAATTCATCATGCTGCCAAAGTATATGCCATTGATCATCAGCCGATTAGTCCCATACCAAAATGCTCTAAAATTAGGGTTATCGGTGAACGCGACAATTCGACCCCGGCTTCTTTTGACAATTTGAGCTGCGGCTGCTCCGGACAATATCTTTGCATTTGCTTCAGACAAATAACCACTCAATAATGGAGTTTCAGTATACATCAGCGGATTAGCATAAGGAGCACTCGATGGCTGAAGCATGACAGAACTGTTTTTGAAAACGGGCAGTGTTTTATTGCGATAGCCATAGGCCAACGGATGACTAAGATCAAATTGGGTTTCCATGATCGCGCCCCCAATTACTTGCGCCCCTCTGAGATTACTACGATCAGCATAAGGCAAATCTTTGCCTGCATTACTATTACTCCTTCGCTTAAACTCAAAATTGGCAATCCCTTGCGTATTTAGCCAGTTTAGCGCACTTTTCCATGCAATCAGGGTTCCTCCTTCAGCGATCCAAGTGGATAGCTTTGTTGTGTGTGCGCTAAGAGAGCTATAGCTACCACTAGGCATGATGATCACCTGATAGTCAGAGAGTTTCAGTTTTCCAAAACTCTTGGTATCAACCAAAGAAGCATCGATTTGATAACGTTGGTCTAGCAAATGCCAAACTTCCCCTGCTTCATAGCTACTCACATTATCACCCGTCAACAGCATGATTTTTTTCGGAGCGATGTGGGAAAAGCTATTGCTACCCAGATTGACGCCTTTGGTATAGCCTGAGCTTAGTCCGTATACATCAAAACTATTGTCGGCAGCACCTTTTTGCAAAAGTGTACGGATCTCAATAGCAGACATATTTTGGCCAATTACTGGGACCAAGATCGTACCAACAGCAAACTCTTGTCCTGCCGCCGTGCGGAACGCTTTATTGGCTACCTTTAGCTTTAAGCCGGCCTCCATCAATTGGTTGAGCAGGCGTGGTGCATAGTAATTTTCCCAGCCAAATACATAAGCATAAGGGGAATTGGGTCCGAGTATTTTTCCTTGGTAGTATTCGATTGATTCCAAGCGTTCGGCAAGGCCGGCAGCACGTAAATCTCCCGCCTCAAGGGCAATATCTTGCAGATTGAAAGCCAAAGGTAATGTCCAAGCAGATACATCATAAAAAAGGCTATCAGTAAAACTAGTCCGACGCTCAAACATCGCTTTGATGAGGCGATATTGGGGTTGATCTAGGGGGACTATAAATGAATTTGCGGCAGAGAATCGTTTTGAGCCTTTGGCAAAATCATTCTTGGGTTGATAGAGGTCAATATCGTGCTGATTGATCAGATTGCCGAGTTCCGCAGCGCGGCGAGGATCTTCTGGCGCTCCAAAGATGTAGGCTTTGATAGGATCGGCTTTCGCCTCTTGCTGCGCAGAACGATAAAATTCAGCCTGATGTTTGAGAAAAGAAGTACGCATAGCATAAGCTCCTTCCAAAGTGGATAATGAAGTCCTAAACTGGTTACGTATCGTAAAAGGAAAAGTCAGTACTGCGCCATCAGATCGAGTCTGGGCATGTCCCCTACTCGATGCTTGCTCAAATAAGATTCCTACAGCACCATTGATGTCCGGATAAGTCGAACCTTTACCATAGTAAAAGTCATCGAAACCTTCGGCGCTATAATAAAGCGAGCCAATTTTATCGAGTGCTTTGGCATGATAGCTAGCCAGCTCATTATGTAATTTGTAGGTGTTTTCGGGAGTAAGGGGATGATTGCGAGAAGGCACACCTGGTTGGAAAAAGAAGCTTGAGTTAGTACCCATTTCATGATGATCTGTGAGCAAATTGGGCTTCCAGCGGTGAAATTGAGCAATCCGTGCTTGGGACTCGGGATGTCTTACTAGCAGCCAATCACGATTAAGGTCAAACCAATAGTGATTGGTACGTCCTCGCGGCCAGACTTCATTATGCTCACGACTATTGGGGTCGGAATTGACCATATTGATGCCTTTGTGGGTATTGACCCAACTCGCAAATCGATTGAAGCCATCAGGATTATAACAAGGGTCCAGCAATATCACCATATTGGAAAGCATCACATCGATCTCAGGTCCTTGTGCTGCCGCTAAATGATAGGCGGTAATCAAAGCTGCATTTCCACCACTAGGTTCATTGCCGTGTATACTATAGCCCATCCAAACTACCATCGGCATCTCCTCCGGAGAACGCTTGGTTTCCTCTCCTGAAAACAACTTTATATGTTCAGTACGGATTTCTTCTAGGCGACTCAAATTACTGGCTGAGCTAACGCTTAGATGTACAATCGGCCTTAATTCATGCGTATAGCCTAGCGTATCTATGCGCATACGAGGTGAAAGCTTAGCCAATGTTTCCATATAGCGCAACTGCTGGTCATGCCTCACATGCCATTCGCCTACCTCAAACCCAAGTACTTGTTTGGGAGTAGGGATTGAGGCATCGTATTGAAAAGAATTGTCTAGATAATAATTGAGATCAATTTGAGCATTGAGGGAAAATGTCCATCCCAACGCTAAAGCAAAAAGCAATAGTGATGTGCGCATACAAACAACAAGGATAAGTCTAAGCCGGCAAAACCGCTTTGATTGAATACATATAGGGAACCTTAGGTCCCCATTTAGGCAAAATATACTGATAAGGCCCGATTTCTTCTAATCCTGAGAGACAATTCCAATTGATGTAATTGTGTTCGTGGAGAAATTCAATCTCTAAACCAGCATTTTTGAGCGCCATAACTACCTCACTCAGGGAATGACTCCAGTAGTAATTACCACCGCTTAGATCGGCCTCAGGATCGGTATAAGTACCTTGAATCACTTCATAATCAGGCCCATTGTTGAAATAGGAATAGATGATTTTTTCAAACTTATCATCAAACATCCAAATGACTGGGTGAAACTCAGCGATATAAAACACCCCACCTGGTTTCAAAAAATGCTTAAGCACACTGGCCCATTTATCTAAATCTGGTAGCCAGCCAATCGTACCATAGGAAGTGAAAACAATATCATATTTCTCTTGATGGACTGCTGGGGCGCTATAAACATCACTCAAAATGAATTGAGCTGGGATATTTAGCTCAGTTGAGAGCTTTTGGGCCTGAGCGATGGCTGCATCGGCAAAATCGACACCTGTAACCTTCGCTCCTAACCTAGCCCAAGAGAGCGTATCCATCCCAAAGTGGCATTGAAGGTGTAACAAGCTTTTGCCCCTCACCTCCCCTAGTTCTGCTAACTCTAGTTGGCGGAGGATATTTTTACCGTTTCGGAACGCTTCTAATTCGTAAAGGTCTGATTCCACATGTACAGGTGTTCGATCATTCCAGTTTTGACGGTTTGTTTGAAATTCTTTCGATAATTCCATGAAATTCCCAATAACAATGTTAGAATTAATAACTATATAAAATACAAACAAGTATTTCAACTCTACATGCTACGCAATATTTGGAATTTTGATTGAAAATTGTGATAATTGCCCAATATCTACAAGTGTTGAATAAATCAATGCTTATTTTTGGACTATTTGTTCTACAAGTATTGACAAAATGAAAGGATTAGGATATTTAGAAGAAACGGTGCTCCTACTGATCATGTTAATGAAAGAAGAGGCTTACGGTTTTTCGGTAAACCAGGCATATGAAGCTCATATGCAAAAACGGATCTCCATTAGTGCCATCCATGCTGTGATGGCTCGATTAGAGAAGAAGGGATTGATCAGCAGCCATATGGGCGGGGCTAGCCCAGAACGAGGCGGGCGTAGAAAACGAATTTTCAATGCTACTCCTGAAGGCCAAGCCGTGATAGCAGAAATCAAAGCGTCACGCCAAAAATTGTGGAACCTAATTCCTGGCTTATGAAAAAGTCCCTATCCCCTAACCCACCAAAATGGGCTACGAAATTTTTGATATGGTTTGTGGCTGAAGAGCTGATTGAAGAAATTCAAGGCGACCTTCTGGAAGCCTACCAATACCGGCTCAAATCTCAAAGTCCACTAGCAGCTAAGCGCCAGTATATAACAGAAGTTTTTCGTTTTTTCCGACCTTATGCGTTTGAGAAATACTCCAGCGCCAAACAGTTTATACCCATGTTTGATAGCTACTTCAAAGTTGCCATCCGCAACATTTTCAAACGTAAAGGCTTCACCATCATCAACTTGATCGGCTTGACTGTTGGTTTGACAGCTGTAAGTATGATTGGATTGTATCTCCAACATGAGTTGCAATACGATACTCACCTACCAAAAGTAGAGCAAAGCTACCGTCTGATGAATCAGTATCGAGATCAGATTTACAGCTGTATGCCCTTCAACGATTTCAATGATTCTGGTCTAGAAGTGCAGCTCCAACTTCCACGTTACCTAGAAGGGAAAGAAGAAATAAGCCGTGCTTGTCAATTTAGTATCTCTGGGACCGCACCGACCAGCGAGACTCAGTTTTACGCGCGCTTTGATGAGAGAGAATTGATTGCAGAAAAGGTACTCTTCACCAATACAGGACAAAACTTCCAAGCGATATTTGGCTTAGAGTATTTGCTGGGAACACCAGAGATGGCCTTTAGCCAATTTGGAAAAATCGTTTTGACCGAATCTCAGGCAATCCAATGGTTTGGAGAAAAGTGGATTGAAAGAGATTTACTCGCCAAAGAAATCGAAATCCAAGGCCAAGTCTACAACTTAGGCGCAGTAGTCAAAGATTTAGCCAGCAACACACATTTTGAGTTCAATCTCCTCCTGCACTTAGCAGAAATCCCCGCTTGGGGAGCTTACACCTACTTCACTTTAGAAGACGCTAGCACAATCAATCCCTTAGTCGCTCAGTTGGAAAGAGAAGTAGGCCTCATTTATCCACGCTATTTGGAGGATCAATTATTTAAAGGATTTGAAGCAATTGCGATAACAGACATACACTTCCGCAGCAATACTCTTTATGAACTAAAGCCAATCGCAAACAAAGCTTATCTATACACTTTTGGGAGTGTGGCTTTGATCATTTTACTGATCATTCTCACCAATTATACCAATCTGTCTATCGCCATGTATGCCGAGCGTCAAAAAGAATTAGGCATGCGCAAAGTATTGGGTGCGAGAGGGATAGATGTCAGTCTACAGCTTTTAGCAGAATCATTATTGATGGCATTACTCGCTCTCCCAATCTGTTTAGTTGCGCTTTACCTCCTTCTCCCCTATTTCAATGAGTTGATGGGTTTATCAATTGCCAGCACTAGCCTATTTAGTCTCAGTAACATATTAAGTCTATTAGGATTAGTGGTTTTGACAGGCTTATTGAGCGGGGCCTATCCAGCCTTAAGATATGGTAGTAGTTCTATGCTACGATTGTTTGGAAAAGTAGCCAAACGACCTACCTTAAATAGACTTATCAATTTTAGAAATGGCTTACTTATGAGCCAATTTGTGATGGTGGTAGGTCTCCTAAGTATCACTTATTTTATCTATCAACAGATGGATTTTATCAAAGGCCAAAATCTAGGGTATCATAAGGAGGGTATTCTATATTTCCCTATCGATGATGTGGGAAAATTTCAAGCCTTAGAAAACCGCTTGTCTCAATTCCCTGAAATCCAATCAATTGGTGCCAATGGAGTACCCGGAGCTGATATGTACAATCAATTGACTTATAAAATGGCAGATACAGAGATCACGCTCTCCGACGGCACAAATCAGTATTTTAGCCTTGCCAGTATCAAGACCTTGGGAATTGATTGTGAAGCCTGCGACCTACTCAAAGAGGGCAAAAAAAGTATCTTCTTGATTAACCAAACTGCGGCCGATAAACTGGCCAAGATCAAGGGCGTCAGACCTAACGATCTAATCGGTGAAACAATCATCACAGAACCAGAATATGTAAACGATGAGTCAGCGTTTGGCTATGGAATCCCCTACATTATCGATGGGATCGTAAGTGATTATAAATATTTCAGTCTCAAATATGCATCACAGTCGCTCCTCATCAATGTAACAGCACAACCTAACTATGTTTATGAAATGCTAATCCGGGCCGAAACCAAAGATTGGCCTCAGTTAGTGCGTAAAATAAAATCCGCCTATAAAGAAGTTGAAACAGAAAGCCCTTTTCAATACGAATTTTTATCCGATCATCTCGATGAGCTCTATGCTTCAGAACGTC
>JBGCFA010000173.1:0-46288 GCA_045106675.1 Bacteroidia bacterium | reverse complement strand
CATTAGCTTTGCGCCAAGCGTAAAATCATGCAAGAAAAAATCCAACAGTTAATGGCCGAGGTGGAAGCCTTTGTCGTCGAGTCAGAAGAGCAATTAGAGACTTTTCGGCGACAGTTTACCAACAAAAAAGGTATCATCAATCAGCTGTTTACGGATTTTCGGGAATTACCTGGCGAACTCAAACGTGATCTGGGCAAACCCCTCAATATCCTCAAGCAACGCGCCAGCGAACGTCTGACTGAGTTTCAAAATGATCTCAAGCGGGCGCAACAAGGTGCTGATCGTCCACATGACTTGACCTTGCCAGCAGATCCGTCTGTTCCAGGCGCTCGTCATCCTCTCTCGATTGTGCTCAATAAGATCGTTAGTACTTTCGAACGGATTGGATTTACCGTAGCCGAAGGACCTGAAATCGAGGATGATTTCCACAATTTTACTGCCCTAAACTTCCCTGAAAACCATCCCGCACGGGATATGCAGGACACTTTTTTTGTCAATCGTGATCCTGACTACCTCCTGCGCACTCATACTTCCTCTGTTCAAGTACGGATGATGGAAGAAGGTGAGCCTCCCTTCCGGATGCTCATGCCCGGTCGTGTCTATCGCAATGAAGCCATTTCTGCTCGCGCGCACTGCTTTTTTCATCAAGTCGAAGGTTTGGTGATTGATAAAGCCGTGAGCTTTGCCGATATGCGCCAGACACTGCAATACTTCGCTACCCAAATGTTTGGCGAAAAGGCGCGTATTAAACTTCGTCCGTCTTATTTCCCGTTTACGGAGATCAGCGCCGAGATAGATGTCTATTGGGGGCTAGATACAGAGGACGACTATCGTATGACCAAAGGTACCGGCTGGGTCGAGATCATGGGCTGCGGTATGGTTGATCCCAATGTGCTGGCCAATTGTGGCATTGATCCTGAAAAATACTCGGGCTACGCTTTTGGGATGGGCGTTGAGCGCATCGCTCAGTTGCTTTATAGAGTACCAGACTTGCGTTTGTACTCTCAAAATGACATCCGTTTTCTGCGCCAATTTGAACAAATTTAATCGCGCCAATCCATGAACATACTCGTCATCAATAGTGGAAGCTCTTCCGTCAAAGTAGAGCTGATCGATACTCTTACGTCCAAACATTTGCAAGAGATGAGGCTCAGTGGCCTTACAAACGGACAAGCCTATTTGCAGTTTGATGAGGAAGAAGCCCTCGCGATAGAGCAAAGTAGTCATGAAGATGCATTGCGTTATGCCTTCCCTCTTTTACAGGCCCGCCTTGCGGAACGCCAAATTCAAGGAATTGGTCATCGAGTGGTACACGGAGGAGAGGCGTTCGGGGAACCCACCCTCATTACAGCAGCAGTCTTAGAGATACTTGAAGAATTGACACCTCTGGCGCCTCTGCACAATCCGGTCAATCTACTCGGCATCGAAATGGCGCAAGAGGTTTGGCCTGAATTGCCCCATGTCGCCATTTTTGACACCGCCTTTCATCGGACCTTGCCGCGCCGTGCACAACTCTATGCCCTACCCTTGGACTTGCAAAAAAAGCATGGGATCCGTCGCTATGGTTTTCATGGCACTAGTCATAGTTATGTGGCGCGTAAAGCGGCTGAGTTTTTAGGTTTTCCCTTGCAGGAACTTCGCCTTATTACTTGCCATCTCGGCAATGGCGCGAGTATCTGTGCCGTCGAATATGGTCGTTCGGTAGAGACTTCCATGGGCCTGACTCCGTTAGAAGGCTTGGTCATGGGCACACGTTCTGGTGATCTTGATCCGGGCGTTTTGACCTTGTTACAAGAACGAGAAGGCCTCGATGCTACTGGGTTGGATGACTTGCTCAACCGAGAGAGCGGGCTGATGGGACTCGCGGGTACCAACGATATGCGTGAGTTGGAGAAGCGTTCCGCCGAAGGCGATGAAAAAGCAAGGACGGCCATCCAAATCTATACCCATCGCCTGCGTAAATATATCGGTGCTTATGCGGCGATCTTGGGAGGAGTAGATGCGATTGTGTTTACGGGCGGAGTTGGCGAAAATAGTGCGGTGATCAGGGAGCGCGTCGCGCAACGTTTAGAATTTCTAGGTGCAATTTTGGACCAAGATGCCAATCGAGACGCGGACCGGGATGCTCGCCACGATTCTGCCGATATATCTGCACCGCATAGTCGCTGTAAGATGTTGGTCGTACCTACGGATGAACAGTTTGAAATCGCTCGCCAGGCTGCCATCAAAGTGCGACAAGAGTATCAGGTAAAGGATCATACGCCCTCTATTCCGGTTGCGATTTCGGCAAGGCATGTCCACCTTACTCGCGAAACAGTGGATCAGTTGTTTGGCGAAGGCCACGAACTCACGCTGCACAAATGGCTTTCTCAGCCGGGGCAGTTTGCCGCTAAAGAGCGAGTTACTATAATCGGCCCCAAAAATCAGATAGAACGCGTGCGTATCCTTGGCCCATTGCGCTCCAAAGATCAGGTGGAAATCTCCCGTACTGACGAATTTGTATTAGGAATAGATGCTCCGGTGCGTGCCTCTGGTCATGTCGAAAATACTCCTGGCATCACTCTCGCTGGCCCTAATGGAAAAGTAAGACTCCAACATGGTGTGATTTGCGCTTGGAGACATATTCATATGACTACGGCTGATGCCGAACGCTTTGGTGTAGAGGATAAAGATTTGGTTGAAGTACGAGTCGCCTCCGAAGATCGTAGCCTTACTTTTGGCAATGTATTGATCAGAGTATCAGATAAGTATAAATTAGAAATGCACATCGATACTGATGAGGGAAATGCTGCGGAACTACGTTCTGGGGATGCTGGGGTGCTGTGGGAGACTAGTCAAAGTGGTTCTTTGGTCAAGCGCGAACGCGTCGAGTCCAAATCGAAATCAAAATAGGTTTTTGGGGATTGGCGATTACGCTTTGGCCCAAAATGAAAATCTCAAACTAAGGCCAAATATTAATTGGGTCTAGTTTGAGATTTTGTCTTTGGCCGGAGTCGATATTCGCGTTTTTATTTGAGCTGCAAAACTTCGAAGCTTCTTTTAATTTTTCCTTACTGCGGTAGCTTCAATCAGCATTACTTTCTTAGCATTGTCAGGGCGTACATGATGATAGTTGCCGGCACCTAATTTGGCTAGGCTTTCTAGATTTTCTTGTACGCTTGGTGCGCTGCCCTTGGTCAAATGTAGGGTACTAAGCGCGATGTCTTCCCATGCCATTCGTTTGACCATTCTACTGGTCCGGCGATTGATTCTCACCATACCATCTGAGGCAAGTATCACTCTATTATTCCCACCGGGAACGTAATGTTCTTGAGCTAGTTTGTAAGCCATTTTAAGGCCTTTGCTCATATTAGTCTTGCCACCAGTGCTGAGAGTGGAGAGATTACGTAGGATATAGTCTGATCTAGCAGAAGAAGTCGCTTCCAATACGATGGATGCTTTACCCGAATAAGCGATCAGCGTAATATGATCTTCTGGACGCATTAATTTTACCAATTCATAGACCGACTCTTGCAATAGAGGTAGTTTTTCTGGCTTATTCATCGAAGAGGATACGTCTACGAGGAAAATCAAATGATTGGTAGCCGATTTCGCGATTTGAAATTTTGCGTCTGGCGCATCAAAAACTACTGCAGCTTGGACTGATTCCGTAGGCAGATTCATATCTTCAATCATAACCAATTCGCTAGTAGTAGGCTTTTCTGCTACTTCCTCAGTAATCGTGGCTTTTTCGGGGATGATATTTCCTCCCTCGGCAGAGGCTATAATGGATTCCTGCGGAGCTGCGACTGTTTCCTTAACCACAACTTTATTAGCGTTCGTAGTGGCTACAGTAGGTTTTGCTACTGCTGGGGTGGGTTTAGTCGTATTTGGCGTAGTCGGTGTACGACGATATGCATACAAAGCAAGGCTCACAGCCTGAGGCTCATCTACTTCAGTTTCAGTACTGGCAATTGGAAATGCTTCATGATTGAGTTGGTAGATTACGCGAAAAAATGGCGGTTCTTCTACCATCTTAACCATTGGTATATCCGAAAAACTCAGAAAGCGGTTGTAATAAGCCAACATACCGTACTTGTGATGATTATAAACATCCAAAAGTTGGTTATTGAAGTAATAATATCCCTTACCATAAGCGTAATAGTCGCGATCAATGGTTTCAGACTGCAAATAGCTATTGGCCATTTTGATAATGGATCTCGCATGAATGATCATGTTTTCGTATCCACTGCGGCTATTTTTGGAATCTAGGCCGATTGCTTGCAATTTTTTCTTAGTGCGTGTAGGTTGAGATTCGATCATATTGATCATGGCTTGCAACTGGATTACTTGCCATTGGATGAGGGCTGTATTTTCGTAGCGTACACCTCTCAATATTTCGCGAGAATGAGCGATGATATCACGCATTTCTAGTAACTCAATGGGAGGAGGATCTGCAATCGCATTGACTTGATCATGCAAGGCGAGAGTCAAATCTCTAAACTCTAAGTAAATCCGCTCACAGTTCTTAAGACCCCAAAACGCAGTTCTTAATTCTGCTTCCTCACGATGCCGTCCTTGGACGGTATAATTTTCGAGGGTATCACAAACGCCCAAAAACTCTATCATCAGATAAAGCATCTGATTGCGAGTAGTATTGAGTTTGACTCTTTGGGATTGAGGGATATGCTTGCTTAGCTCTTTAGTCGTTTCATAAAGATGCTGAAGGTTGACCACAGGTTGTGCGGTACCTTCCATCCAGCTACATGGTGCTTGCAGACTCCCTTTGAATTCAAAGTGATCTACTTTGTCATGTATTTTGAATTTTAATGGAGATGCGCCATCCGATGCCAGATATTCAATTGAAGCGGCATTGAATTGTTCAAGCCGTTCACGAACGTCTGTCATGAGGTGAATACACTCATTAGAAAAGGCTACATATCGGTTGAGCGCGATATGTTTTTGGTCAGATTGTAGCGAAGAATTTGCATCGGCCTTGAGTTCAGTCCCGAAGCCTAATAGTATAAGAAGGCTTAGAAGACCTAAACGGAAATCCATACGTATGTCGATTTAATGCGGGTTCTCTTTGGAGTATCGGTAGAGTAACGGTCGGTCAAATCTACAAAATGGCCTAAGCTTATATAGCCTTAAAACCCTCAACGGTAAGATATTGAGGTTGAAAGTAAAGTAGGAAGGGTAAATGGTTCAAAAACGCGGATTAAACCGCAACAAGGAGCCTCTTCCGTCGCGTCCTTCATTGGAGATGTAAAGAGTACCGTCTGGAGCAAAATCAATTCCTTCAGGCTGACTAAATATATCTCTGGGCAGATGGCGAGTAAATAATACCTGTCCTTTTCGGTCTACCACCACCAGCAATTTGCCGTTGGATGCGATCATGTAGATGGTACCATCCTTCGGATGAACGGCTATTCCGGAAGGCTTGAGACTGCCCTTTTTCTGAGGATCAAACTCCGCGGCTAATTCTTTGGCGCCTTGAGTTTGGGCTTGACTCTGCAAGTTTTTGAGAACTTGGTGCATGTCTACCAACAAAAAAGGAGTTTGCTGTAGGCTTTGGAGGTCTAAATCGTAACGATAGATTGCTCGTTGGTTTTTCTGTCTTTTGACCCCAAGGACTGGAGGTTCCTTACATGCGATGAGCAGACTATTGGTTTCTGAATCGTAGGCAAAACCTTCTGCATCGTCTTCTTCAGTCAAAAAAGTACGTAAAGGTTGCTCTTCTACATTTTCCAATCTAAAGTCAGGGATGAGGTAAATTCTCCCATCACTACGCAAGGTATAAGCTGTATCTCCTTTGATGGCGATGCCCTCAAAATCACCTGAAGGTCGAAAGTCGCAAAAGTGTGTTACCTCTTTTTTTACTTGGTCAAAGACATAAATTCGTCCTCTCTCATCTTGGACCATTGCTAGTTCCGTCTCGTTGATAACACTTACCGACGAAACTTCAGTGAGCGCTTCGGGTAAATCGAAGCGAGCATCGGGAGCCAATATGGCATAAGGGAACGGATTTTCAGGGTTTGCAGTTTGCGCTTCTAGCGAACTGCTAGTTGGAACTGCAGGAGTCTCCTCAGAGGAAGACGCAGAGTTGGATTGGCAGCTAGCGCTGAGAGCCATAAGCAAGATTGCCGTGAAGGGAAGCCAGAAGGGATTCATAGCCTCAAAATACAAAATTGTAGGCGTTACCACCTACAATTTTGTGATCGATTAGATTATTTCAGTTTGTTCAGTTGATTCTGAACCTGATCCAATATGTCATTGCAATTGCTTCGGAAAGATTCCATCATCGGCAATAAGGCTTTTGCATCCTCTTGATCTTTAGCCGTATTTTCAATGTTTTTGAGCAATTCATTCATGGGCTCATTGCCCAAGATGGTAACGGTAGACTTATAAAGGTGGGCGGTCGCTCCTAAAGTCTGAAAATCAGCGTTCTCGTAGAGCGTATCCATCTTTTCGATGATCTCAGGAGATTGATCGGCAATCATCTCTAAGATTTCAATCATAAACTCGTCATCATCACCAGACAACATTTTTAACTGATCGAAGTCAAGGACTAATTTATTTACTGACATAGTAATTATCGATTTATCATACAATTAAGGCCGATTTTGCCTGGTTTAGCAAATTGGCTTTGTCCGCGATCCTACATCAATCTGGCTTTGCCGAACGCTACCTTTGAGGCTTTTATGATGTAATAAAAAGTTATATTGTATCAGAAAATTCCACGACATAATTAATTTGTATATGTGTAACATATGACTTGCTTCTGCTTTCCTTTTTCTATGTAGAGGGACTAATTTGCTTACCAAATAGAGTTCCACCATGCAAAGAAAATTTGTCAACAAAGTATTCGTCATTGAAGATGATCTTGTTTTTGGGAAAGTCCTTCAGCGTGCTCTCGAGCAGCAAGGGGATAGTTATGACGTACATGTATTCAAGAGCGGGCGCGAGTTTTTCGATAATCTCCATCTTAATCCAGATATCGTAAGTATAGATTTCAATCTTCCCGATATGACGGGCTTAGATATCCTCAAACGGGTCAAGAAATACAATGATGAGATTGGTACCATTATCCTTTCTGGTCAAGATAAAGTAGAAGTTGTACTAGAGGCCTATCGCAATGGTGCGAACTCCTACATCATGAAAAATGAAAAGGCAGTATTAGAGTTAACCAATACAGTCAAAAATTTATCAACTAATGTTAGTCTCCGCAAAGAGGTGGAAGTTTTGCGGGAAGACATCCTAGATCGTCAGAAAAAATATTCAACCGTCGTCGGAGAAAGTGGCGGTGTCCTTAAGGTATTGAAACTGATCCAAAAGGTCGAGAAAAATGATATGCTAGTACTGGTTACTGGTGAAAATGGTACCGGTAAAGAAGTAATCGCAAATACGATACACTATAATTCTCCCCGTCGTCGCAAGCCATTTATACCTGTCAATGTAGCGGCAATTCCTGCCGATCTGATTGAAAGTGAACTTTTTTTTTTTTTTAAAAGCGCTTCTACGGGAGCGAGTGGCCGTCGCATGGGTAAATTTGAAGAAGCTAACGGAGGTACAATATTCTTAGATGAGATTGGCGAAATGGAAATCGGACTGCAGGCCAAATTGCTACGCGTACTGCAAGAAGGAACCATCACTCGTCTAGGTAGCAACAAAGAAATCCAATTAGATGTACGGGTTTTGTCTGCTACCAATAAAAGTTTGGCCGAACGAGTTCGCCAAAAGCTATTTAGAGAAGATTTGTATTATCGTCTACAAGGTTTCTTGATCCATCTTCCTCCGCTACGCGAACGCGGCAACGATGTCGTGATTCTCGCCAAACACTTCCTCAACGATTTTTGTAATCGCAACAAAATGCCTGTCAAAACGCTCACCAGAGAGACACTTAGTACGCTGATGAACCACAACTGGCCGGGCAATGTTCGTGAACTTCGCGCCGTCGTCGAACGCGCTGTCCTAATTAGTGATAGTAATGAGATTCAAGAGGACGATCTGATTTTCTCTGACTCAATTTTTTAGAGGTGCTTGATTTTCACGCTGACAGGGCTTCAAACCCTTTCAGCGTGAAAACTAACCCATCAGCTCCCAAGCAGAGTGGTAGGCACCAATGTCCTCTATATACTGCAAAAAAGCAGCATAAAAAGGATGATTGCCCAAAGTCGCACTATCTCCCACTACGACTAACTTTTGCCGGGCCCGAGTGAGCGCAACGTTCATCCGACGGATATCCTTCAAAAAACCAATTTCTCCCTTCTTATTAGAACGCGTCAGACTGATATAGATCACATCGCGCTCCTGTCCCTGAAAGCCGTCCACCGTTTTGACTTTGATGTGTGTCAAATAAGTCGAAAGCATCGGACTGGCATTTAGCTGATTTTCTAGCGCTCTGACCTGAGCTTTATAAGGTGCGATCAATCCTACCGTCAAGCCTTGATCCAATCGTTCGGGTATCTCGGCTTCGATCTGATTAAACAAAATCGCCAGATGTTTGAGGAGCAAATCGCCCTCTTCCGGATTATAAGTACTCAGCGATCGTGTATTTTGCTTCTCTACGAAGCCACATCCAGCGGTATCTATAAATTCTAGGGCCGGAAAATTGTCTCCCAGTACATGAAAACGTACCGAAGGATCTGCTTCTAGCTTTCCTCCATAAAATTGATTAGCGGAAAAACCCATGATTTGCTCATGCATGCGGTATTGCCGATTGAGCATCACTGCGGTTTCTGGTTTGGCATCGATCACATGTTCAAACAGAGTTTTGCTGAGCCCGCCCTTATCGGCCTTCATCGATTTGACCGTCGGCGGTAACTGATGGTGATCTCCCGCCATGACGATACGTTGCGCTTTTTCCATCGCAATTAAAACTGCTGGCGTCAAAGCCTGACCCGCTTCATCGACAAATACCGTATGAAAACGATTGCCTTTCAGCACCTTACTCCCTGCACCAGTGAGAGTAGAGGTTACCACCTGTGCCCTTTGCAAGGTTTGAAATAGAATATAGTCCTCCAATCGATGAGCCATATCCTTGAGCTGGCGTGCTTCTTTGAGGAGTTCTTGACGCTTCTGTCGTTCTGATTGGCCAAAGTTACGCTTAAACTTGAGCGCTTGCTCCTTGGCTTGGATCGCATCTTTGCGAATTTTTTTCAGCGAAGGATAATCGGAATGTTGCGTGATTACACTATCTAAAGTTAGGTCTTGCAGTTGTTCTTCAACTCGCACTGGGTTGCCAATGCGGACTACGTGTATGCCTTGCTCATGACAACGTAGCGTCAGCAGATCGACCGCCGTATTGCTCGAAGCGCAAACCAAAACCTGATTTTCTCGCCTTACTACTTCTGCGATAGCGGCTACTAAGGTGGTCGTTTTTCCCGTTCCGGGAGGGCCGTGTATGATGGCGACGTCCTTGGCTTCGAGTGCTTTTTCTACGGCCTCATTCTGAGAACGATTGAGTGCATCATTGTAATATCTGACATCCCACTTAGAAAACTCCGGTTTGGAAGGGCCCAGCATTTTTTCTCTCAGCTCTGCTAAACGCTCATTTTTGCCCGGATCGATAGTCTTGACTAAAGCGCGATCCATCTCTTGATAGGTCTTGTCATCAAAAGCCTGGTCTATCCCGATTTTGCTATGCTTGATCCATTGTGGGATATGCTCACCACCGAGAGCTACCCGCATGATGTTTTTACGCACCGAGGCGATGACGCCATTCATCCGTCCCTCTTCTTTGCTTTCGAGTATCCCAAATACCGAGACGATGCCGCCCGGCTGAAAACCAGATTGTTGGTCGTCTTTACGATTGTATTCGATCTCAAGCATCAGGCGTTGGCCCATGCCGATCGTCACGCGATTGACTTGAACGGGATACCAACTGATGCCGTTTTTGACTCTCTCTTGCAGAGAACGTCTGAGTACAGTTTCTTGAAAAAGTCGAATGTCCTCTTCCTTTTCTATTTCAAGGAGTTCCCGCAGGCCCTTTAGATAATCTATAGCTTTCATTGGTGCGCAATTTACGCGATGTGAGCTAGCTTCCCAATAGGATAGAACCTACTGATTTTGCACAGAAATAGATTTATCTAACTCCATTTGATACCGTAGGCTTAGATGATTATGACCATTCCGGCTAGATTTCTTACAGTTACTGCGGGTATGATTTTTATTGTAATATCCATTTGCATAACTTTACATTAATTGTTTTATGTAATTGTCGACCAGAATGCCCAAAATCTTACGTACCCTCCTAGTACTATTTTGCTTACAAATCTTAGCTACGGCTAATTCCCTCTTTGGGCAAAACCTCATCCCTAATCCCAGCTTCGAATTAACCAACAACTGTCCTTCTACCTATAATCAATGGTCGGCGCTCCAAAGTTGGCAGGCGGGTAGTAGCTCTACCCCAGATTATTACAATTGTGGGTTTTATGGTTTGTCAATCAAGGGCAATCCCTCCAATGGTAGCGGGGTTTTAGGATTTTGGGGAGGCCCTGTGCATCCTGTTTGTCCTACTTCCGCCTATGTCGAAAATGTCAGCACTAGCCTACAATCGTCTATGACTACGGGTCAAACTTACGAAGTGAGCTTTGACGTGCAGATTGACGGGCAGGGTTTTGGGAGTGCTACGCCGAACGATTGTGTGCAGGTAGGAGCCTACTTCTATGAATCAGGGCAAGCCCCAGATTTGAGCGGGCCTTGTAGCCCTGCAGTAACGCCTCAGGTATTTGTATTGGGCAGTCAGGTACAGAAGGGAACTTATACCCGTTTCACCTTTACACTTACTGCGACGGCTAATTGGGACAATGTGCTTTGGGGAACTTTTGCGTCCGCTCAAACAGCAACTGCTAGTTGTAGTTCCTATGCAGGCAATAAGATGTATTTCAATCTAGATCAATTGTCGGTTACCCATTCTCAGGTACTAGTTAGCCAGATTTTGGCTTTTGATGGTGAGCAAAAGGGGCAAAAAATAGAATTAGGCTGGCAAGTGAGTGATCCACATTTGATGGATAAAATGGTATTGGAACATAAGCAAGGCGACGCCAAAGACTTCACTCCCTTGGCTGAGATCCCAGCGTTCTCCGAACAGGAGCAATACCAATACCTTGTCGAAAATCCGTCTAGCGGTCTAACTCAATATCGCCTCCAGGTCCAAACCAAGGATCAAGGAATATTACTTTCAGAAGTATTGCCCTTTAATTTAAGTTTGCCTGATGATATCAGATTGTTTCCTAATCCTGGGCGTAATCAGCTCTGTACCGCACTAGGTTTGAAGAATGATGAATTCGTAACAATTGCTGTAAAGGATATACAAGGACGTACTATTTGGACTCGGCGAGAATCTCTCCTTGCAGGAGAACATCAACTAAAACTAGCAACCCAGAATTGGGCTAGTGGGCTTTACTTCCTCGATATCTGTACAGATAGCGGCCGATTCAATGCTAAAGAGAAATGGGTCAAGGAATAGAGGAATTTGAGTAATCAATCATACTCAATAGTTCGCACTAGCCGATAAAGAGGCTTGGCATTGACAGTATAAACAGCTTTTGTCCAATTGCCATAAGCATCATAAGTCAGGCTATCTAATGAGACATGGATCGAGTCTCGCTTATGTCCCTCCAAAAAACCGCTTTGTTTTTCATAGCCAGTGGGATTGGTATATTGATCATAGGTATATAACTCGTACAGATCAAGTTTTTTGCCATAGCTAAGATAATCTTTGCGAATGCTACTACCATCCTCAGCGTAGGTAAAACGATAAGCATATACAAGCGTTGTCTTGCCGTGTTTAGTAAGTCGCTCCTCCCAATTGATCAGGCGGCCCTGCTGATCAAAGTTGAATTGCTCTTTTATGATCTCAATGTTCCATTCTCCGATCGCAAAAAACTTGTGGTAGCGTTCTACGAAGTAGTAAGGCTCAATCGTGTCATATTGATAGAGCTGACGGACCCAAAGACTGTCTTTTGTTGGTTTGAAAGTTTTTTCGATCACTAAATTTAATCGCCCTTGCTGATCGTATTGACGCAATGACTCACGATTGAGAGAAAAGACAGTAATTCGACTAAACATGCCTTTTTTTGCCTGATAGAGGATGGTATCTATGCGTTGAGCACCATATCTTTGCTTTTTGATCAGCATAAGGCGTTGATGCTCACCCGTCAAGACTGAATCTGGGAACCATTTTAGCACCGTATCCCTACTAAAATAGACGATTGGAAAGTCTCCCACCTGAAAAATCGAATCAGCACTTATAGGCAGCGGATTCCAAGGAGTATCGTCTCCCCGCTTCCAGTTTCGATGCTTCCAGATATGAGTTTGCGGATTGTACGAGCGCGTGCTAGAGTCAAAAGTATTGCTATGACGATTGTAGGCTTCGCCTCTGATTTGCTCGTAGCAACCGAGGCTATCCCAAGCATACTTGACGAAATTTTGGAGTCGAATCCTCTCTCCTTCGCCAAGATAATCCGTCTGACTGATCAGTCTCCCAAGGCTATCTAGCTGCATATCCCAAGCCTGGAGCCACAAAAGTTTGCTTGGAAAGGTTCGCTCTGGCATTTGGGCCGTTGCCGCGTGAAAAGGCAGCACACTGGGTATTCGTTCCTGCGTACTATTTATCCCTAATCCATAGATCCGCTGCCGGGCCTTTTTGACAGGTCCATTGAAATATAAATTAGAAGGCTGAAATGTATAGTTGAACGGACAAGCAGCTAGTAGCAGCAAGAGTATACCGATCCCTACTGCGTAGAACGCTTTCATTTCTAGGCGCTTTGATCCAATAGTTTGCGAGTCTCTTCAGTTAGGATATCAAAGTTTGCTAGACCAACAAACTTTCCTACGCGCGCTTCGATTTCTGCCCGAGTGAGGCTTTGGAGTTTTTCTGGTCCAAATTTCTCCACACAAAAGCTAGCCATTGCACTACCATAAATCACGGCGCGCTTCATGTTTTCAAATGAAGTATCACCAGTAGCTGCGATCTGACCGATAAATCCGCCTGCGAAGGAATCTCCGGCTCCGGTTGGGTCATAAACTTCTTCTAGTGGCAATCCAGGAGCAGAAAAGATTTCTTCACCATTGAATAGCAAAGCACCATGCTCTCCTTTTTTGATTACGAGGAAGCGTGGCCCCATCGCTTGAATCTTACGCGCTGCTTTGACAAGTGAGTATTCACCAGAAAGTTGACGTGCTTCCTCGTCATTGATCACGAGTACGTCGATCAACTTGATGGTTTCTAGTAGGCTATCTAGGGCCGAATCCATCCAGAAATTCATCGTATCCATGACGATGAGTTCAGGACGTTTTTCTAGACGATTGATGACATTGCGTTGCACATCGGGCGAAAGATTGCCCAACATCAAATAGCGGCAGTCTTGATAAAATTCAGGTACTTCTGGATCAAAGTCTCCTAATACGTTGAGTTCTGTAACCAAAGTATCTCGGCTATTCATATCGTTGTGATAACGACCCGCCCAGAAAAATGATTTTTGATCTTCTCTTTTTTCCACACCGCGTAAATCCACACCATGAGCTTCTAGCATATCCATATCAGATTGCAAAAAGTCATTGCCCACTATTGAAATAGTGTTGATTGGCTGTGAGAAATAGGAGGCTGCGAGAGAAATGTATGTGGCAGCACCGCCGAGGATTTTGTCAGTCTTTCCAAAGGGGGTTTCGATTGCATCGAATGCCATAGACCCTACTACTACCAAGCTCATAATATACTATTGAGGTAAAAAGTTCCGACAAAGATAAGGCTTTAGGTCGCAAAATGAAGCATAGCCTGAAGTCAATCTCTTACACCTTCCACTAATTAGATTTTCTACCCCAAAAGGGGTAAAGCAGTGACGCCTAGAATGCACAACTTGAAAGAGGTCCCCAAACAAAATCTAATGTTCGCAACCCTATTACCTCAGTTTCAGGAAGCTCAGCAAGGATTATTTGGTCCAAGCGCCGTCCTATCTCCCTTTTCGCCCAGACTTTATCTAGGCGATTATGGCGAATGGCAAGAGGATGTATTCAAATGCTACGGCAATTTGATGTCTGATCTTGCCTACACCAAGACTCCTCGGTCGCGTTGGGTTTCGCGAAACCCTAATGTTGACCACAAGCTAGTGTCCGGGCCGGGAACGTTCGTTGGAGAACCCTGTTATGAAAATGGTCGAGAGGGGGGAGAGCAAGTTCGTTTGACTGCTTACCTTTCTCGGCCGGGGGCCTTTTTGCTGCAACATTGGGGTTTAAGAGAAGAAAGCCTGCGGATGGACTCTCGTTTTTTGACCCATATACATTTCCTAAAACAAGCGGGAATCTGGAAGGATCATTTTCGATTGGTCTGTAACCGCTACGTCGCGGAACGCAGCCTCTTGGCCTATACCCATAAGGGAGGAGTCTCAATTGAACTCAAAGGAGAGATGAAAGGAAATGATAGAGAGATCGCAAAAGTACCCTTAAATCCTGATCAAAGTTGTTTTTTCAAGCTTCGTCTAGACGGTTTGGCGGTCATGGAGCAAAACGTGCCAGCTGTAGATTTTGTCCAATGTCGGATGCGAGAATCTGAATTGCAGAAAGCTTTAGGGCAAGGATTCCCCGAAGAAGTTGATATGGGTAAACTTTCCATGTTTCCGGAATTTGTAATAGACAACCAAAATTAACCAAAACAGAACCTATGTAAGCTAATCTGTACTAGACGCGTTTGTGCAACCATAAATCGTAGTATTTTTAATTCGGAAAATAGGAAAAAACGGAACGAATTAAATTTACCCTTTTTATGACTTTACTGACCAAGAAAAAAACATGTACAAAATCCCTTAGCAGCGAAAGTATTTACGATCAAAAGCCATATGGCTATTTGACAAAACCAGATCCGGCAAAAGCCAATGATTTTACTCTCAGAGCGATGTTTTTGCTCGATTATATCTATACGGCTAGCCCCGTTATCTCCCAGAGTAATAGTGGCTCAGTTCACTATGTAGACATTGACTTAGGCGCTCGGAGCAGTAGCACTACTCCTTACTTTACTACTGAAGAGATAGACCTGATTCAGGCTTCAGGAGAAGAACGAATCGTGCTAAGATTGTTTGAAAATCAAAGTGGTAGCAGCGTACAATTGGGAGAGGTGACTTTGTTTTTTGCTGATTCGGATGATGAAGCAGTGAGTGATTTTGGTCCTAGTGCTTATATTGTCAATACCCCAGATGGAGGTGATAATACTGCAGTATCTGCTTTGATCCCATTGGATGGATATATAATTGAAGATACTAATATTGTCTATGATAGCGGAAATAAGACTTTTGAGATCACGATAGACGTAGTCGCTGACTCAGGCAGTGATCCCATCGAATACAGTACTACACTAGAAATGGATGAAGATGATAGTGTAGAATTTGTAGTGAAGAAGGGGGGGAGCAAAAAAGGGAAGACAAATCTCAAAAAACAATATGCGGATACTGAGTAAGCACGTAAAACTAATAATTATAGGATTTATTATAATCCCCTTATTGGATATTGGTCCAATGGGGGGATTCCTTTTTTCTCAGAACAATGCCGTTATAATCAACGATATAAATAATCCCGATAGCTTAATAAAGTTTGCCAAAGAGTTTAGATATCATAACCCGGCATTGGCCCTTCAATATGCTCAAAGGGCAGTGGAAGTCGGTATTAGTAAGGGAGAAATTAGAATTGTGTCGGATGCTTATGTGCAACTTGGTCTTGTAGAACGAAATGTTGGTGAATTAGATAGCGCTTATTCTCACCTATACAAAGCATGGCAACTTCGTGTTGAATTGGGAGACCCAATTAAGGAAGCGTCAGCCTTATCATCTATTGGTACGGTATTATCGATTAATAAAAATCATCGTGCAGCGGTAAACAATTATTTGAAGGCTCTTGAAATTTTTGAATCAAATGGAGCAAACCTAAATCAACTTAATTCGCAATGGATTAATCTTGCTAATGGATATGAGGAATTGGATGATTTAGACTCAAGTAAATATTTTATTGATCTTCAATTTGATTTGATAAAACAAACTGGAGAAAAAGATACTAGATTCTACTATTCGCTTGGAAACTGGTTTCATAAGAAGGGGCAGTACGATTCTGCACATTTTTATTATAATGAAATTCTAGAAGTTGGACGAGCAAATCAAGATACCTTACTAATTATCAATGCCCAGTATAACCAAGGATTAACTTGGCGAAATGCTGGTGAAACTAGATTGTCACTTGAAAAATATTTTATTCCTGCTTTGGATCTAATGTTGGCCTTCAATTATGCCGATCCTGATATACCAGAAGAAATAAGCTTTTCCTATGCTTCTCTCAATCAGTTTGACTCGGCCTATTACTACCTCCAACTACAAAAACAGCTAGAAGACAGTCTCTTCACTACCCAACAAGCCAACCACCTCAATCTCCTCCGCACTCTACACGAAGTCGAGTCCACCAACCGTCAAAAACAACTCCTCGCCGCCAATAATCGCGCCCTCATGATCAGTCTCATTTTTGCTGGAGCCATCGCTCTCAGCCTACTCATTGGTTTGTACCTCAACCAACGCAAACGCACCGCCGAAAAATCTCTATTACTTGCACGAGAAGCCAACATTCAAACCGATATGATCTCTCGGCTTCACATCCAAGAAGCCGAAGCCATGCAACGTATGAACTTTCGTTTGGAAGAAGAATATCAAAAAGTCGCGCGTAGCCTACACGACCAACTAGGCAACCTACTCGTTACAGCTCGACTCAATGTCCAAGGGCTCATCGACCAACTCCCGGCCCAAACCAAAAACTCTCAGCAACAATTTCAAATAGCTGACCAAAGTCTCGAAAATGCTCTGCAAGCCATCCGACAGATCGCTCACCAGATGCACGAAGGCCGTATCAACCAGTTGGGATTAGATTCTGTCCTCCAAGAACTCAAGTCTACCGTCGAAGCCTCCGGCAAACTCAAAGTTGAACTCGATCTGATCGGTGTTGAGCAACGTCTCGACGCTAATCATGAACGACTCGCTTTTCAGATTATCCGTGAACTAACTACCAACGTCATCAAATATGCGCAAGCCACCGAACTATCGATCCAAGTCGTTCGCGAAGCGGACCAAATCGAAATCATGATCGCCGATAACGGCCAAGGCTTCCCCACTGATTTCTCTTCTAATGACTACGGACTAGGACTTCGTTCCGTACAAGCTGACCTCGTCAAACTCGGTGGTTCCCTCGAAATAGATTCTCATCCCCAACACGGCGCCACCATCATCATCGATCTGCCTATATAGCTTCAACCTATTGCACACACACACATCCTATGACTACCCTTTTACTGGCTGATGATCACCCTTTGGTGCTAGAAGGTATCAAATCGTTGCTCCAAAATCATGACGAAATTCAACTTCTCGCTGGCCTCAATAGCGGTGAAGAATTACTCCAATATCTAGAAAAGCGGCAAGCTGACGTTGTACTCCTCGATATCTCTATGCCCGGTCAAAATGGACTAGAAACGCTCAGCGAAATAAAAGATCGCTTCCCTGATACCAAAGTCTTGATTTTTACCGTCTTCGTCGAACGCAAAAATGTTGAGCTAGCCTTTACCAATGGGGCTCGAGGCTTTATCTACAAAGATTTTGACAAGCGTAAACTGAGCCATGCGATTCTTACCGTTTCACGAGGTGAAATCTATCGGGACGAGCAGATAGATGAAATGCTCCAACAACAAATCGAAACGCCTCGCGATCATTTTGGTTTTCGACTCACCAAACGCGAACAGCAGATCCTTTTTCTCATTTCTAAGGGCTTGCAAGGCCACGATATCGCCCGTATTTTGCAGATGAAGGAATCTACCGTCAATCGGCACCGTAAAAATATGCTCATCAAAGCTCGCGAAAGCTTGGATCTGCACACTATGCCGGGACTGGTGGCATATGTGATCCAAAACAATCTGCTGGATGAGTAGCGACAACCCCAATCTTAGACCCACTCAAAAAGGAACGGCCACCTACGGCCCAATCGAAAATCAAGCCATCACCAACTCTACCCAAGAGTGGTTATTTAAAATTGATATCTCTGGCAAAAAAGGCGGCGATGGACGAGATGGTGAGGCCTATATGAATCATCGAGCTAGAGGCCGAAATGGGGCAGATGGCGGCGATGGAACTGATGCTCAATTAGGTCAAAAAGGCGGCGAAATTCATATTGAACTCAAAACAGATTCGCATGCTGATGAGACGCTTCTGGGTTTCCCCTATGATGGGGAACTATACGTCGAAGGCAAAATCTTATCTCCTGGCGCTCGTCAACTCAAAGCATTCAAAGAACAAATCAATCTTAGCCTCGGCAAGTTGGTTGGCCTTTTTGCCCAAGGCGGTGCTGGGGGCAGAGGGGGAGCGGGAGGTCGTGGCATGAATGGTGCTCGAGGGCGCGATGGTAGCGATGCGACTCGATATTCTTCGGGTGGCAATGGCGGTACTGGTGGCGACGGAGGGGATGGGGGTAATGGCGGCAATGGTGGCAGCGGTGGTGCCGGTGGCAATATTGTGATTAGTACCTCCGCCGAACAAACTCATCTTTTGATGCTGACCTCGCTAGATGTTTCACCGGGCCAAGGGGGCGGCGGTGGTGCTGCTGGATATGGTGGTCAGGGCGGTAGCGGTGGTCGTGGCGGTAGCTCTTATAGCTGGCAAGAACGTGCCGGAAAAGATGCTAATGGCCGTACGATCTATAGAACTAGATTCAACTCTGGGGGTAGTAATGGGTATCCCGGTGCGACTGGTCGTGAGGGAGTAGATGGTCGCGATGGCAAAAATGGCCCCCAAGGCCGCTATGCTTATGGTATTCAAACTCAAGCGGGCCTACGCAATCAAGGTCAATTTTTATTTGAGTTAGAAGTCGTCAGTTATGAGATTGTCGATGCGCTCGAAGATGGCATCTTAGAGTTTGGTGAGCGCCTATTTATTCGCAATCTGACTGTCCGCAACAGTGGTCGGATGCCGATGCCCGCTTCGCGGAACGCTTATGTCTATCTATTACATCATGCATGGTGGGAGGCCGAACCTATAGCATTAGCGGTTCCATTGGGACTTGCGCCGGGCGCAACGCATACTTTTAGTGAGGAGTTGGCCGTTCGCATACGCGAAGCTAAACCCAATGAAATCTCACCCAAGGCGCTACGTGTCCAAGGCAATCTCCAGACCGAAGGGATCATGGGAGGTATCTTGCAAGCCTTCGAAAAAGCGAAGCGTCAGAGTTTTTTGGAGCTTCGTTTCCCTTTAGAAATTCAACCTGTGCGTGGGCATCACTCTATCGCTAGAGGTTATGCCAGTCGTATCCAATGGACCATTACCAATCATGGTCAAAAGTCGATAGGTCTTAGCACCCTTGGTGAACGCCTCGCTCAAACTTTTTTTTATACGGAGGAAGACAATCGCCAAGCTCAACTCTCGCTCGAACATATTCTCTTTTTTGATCGCAATGGCAATCATCTCGAACTTGAAGACGGCTTTGTAACCGAACTAAACGAAATTCAGCCTGGTCCAGAAAACGCGATTGCGATCTCACTCTACGCTGGGGTACACCCAGAGGCCGAACCGATGACCACTAATATTGCGCGTACGGACCTGCGTTTGGCGAGGCCCGATGATAATAAAGATCGGCAAATTATCCAGTTTGCTCCATTTCAGCTGCGTGTAGCCAGCACTTATCGCAAAACGCCAGACTCAGATATCCTACTTGTTATCAATCGCGATAGCCATAAACATACGGTAGAAGGCATCCTCGCTTACTATCAGAGTCTCGGATCTCCGGTCGATATTTGGGATATTTCGCACTACGGTTATCTCGATCTCGAAAAATTTCAAGCCAACAGCCGTAGCCTACTCGAAGACTTTGAAGGCAAGACAATCTTGCTGCTCAATCATGCTTTTGAATCTAATCAGCAGACAGAGGTTTACTCTTCTGATTTTATAGACAAGCAACAATTCCTGCGAGCGACCAATGACTTTGGGATTGATATATACCTCTTAGGCAAAACCGATTTGCATGGCGATAGTCTGCAAAATCTCCTCAGCTTACCAACCATAGAAGCTGAAAGTGTCTCCAAATTTGAAGACATGAAGGCTTTTTGGAAAGCCCTCGACAATCGTACTACCGAGCGTATCTCCCAAAGCGAAGGGATGCTAGATGCGCCATTGGGTGGTATTGCGGCTCCTGTTGATAATTTTTCGAGCCGTGCCCATGAAATCACTGTAGAGACCAAGTCCTACGCTTGGGGACTCAATGAGCCCGCCGAAAAGCAACTCAAAGAGCGAGCCGATGCTATCGCTATCGAATTGGGGAAGCGTTATCCGCAGGAGCAGTTTTATGTGATCTATCATTATGAAGGGGAAGAGCTCAAAAGCTGGGGCAAGGGTTTTGCCCAAACCTTCTTACTGGGAACCATCACTATCCGCCAAGGGCCTCACAAAGTCAATGGCGGTAATCTATTGGGTATTAGCGTTAATGAAGAAATGCTACGACAGGGGAGTTTTTTCGAAGGCGAAGATGCTCAGTTTTATCTTGCCTTGGGACTGACGATCTGGGAATCGCAAGATGTTTTGCAGCAATTCCTCGACGAGCAAACCGAAACCCTCGGTGAAGGTAAAGCCCTCGAAAGCCTGCGTCGTGCGATATTGTTTCACCTCGTTACCGAACAGGTCAACCTTCGTGCGAGTAGCATTGATTATCTCAGCGATGAGGAACAATGGGAGCGACTGGTGTTTTTGCAGATGGTACTCAATATTAGTTTGGGTTTCCATAGTCTAGAATCTCCTCAAGCTCGCTTTTTTCAAGCCCTCTTTGCCAATTTGCTCGCTTATATGGAGGCGCATAGCACTTGGTTACGCTATTTGGTGCAAAATAGTGAGGACCTGCTCAGCTCTAGTATCAAAGACGCCATTGATGATTGGATAGACCGTAATTTTGATACATCTCGCGAACTCAAACGCAAAAATCGTAAACTATGGGAGAGCAATAAAACCCAGAAGCCCCTCTTCGAGGAACGCGTTCAAAAGCAGAAAAAGGAATTGTTAAAAGCCTTTAAAGCAGAAGCCAAAAAACAAGCCGGTATCGAAATCGATCAAGTCGCGGAAGAGCATTATCTCCACCAAGTCGAAACCAGTGCCAAGCACCCTAACTACGTGATCACGCGTGAAACTTATGTTAGTTGGCAGGCTGCCAGCGATGAACGCCAGCGTTATCGGGACGAGCTACAAGAGAATGAGACCGCAACAATTGCGGACTTTACATATGAGCTACGCAAAGATATCAGTGAAGGCACGACTGACCGCTATATGATCAATCCGGAATCGTAAGAATGTCCAAGGGATTGTTTGCTTCTCCTTTGCTTGCAGAGTCTCTTCGAACCGAAGGGAGAAGTCCCCAATTTTGCCAGTTCGTAGCGCCACAAAATCTTGTGGCGCTGGAAATCGTACCAATCACAGATTATATCTTTATCCAGTCTGAGATTTCTCTCCCGATGAACCGGGATTCGAAATGGCGCGTTCCGCGCAGCGGCCTTAATCCAAATACACTACTAATCGCTGCACATAAATTTGCAATGCTTCGATGCCTTTGTCATTAGAGGAAAATACCTTATTGCCTTGAAATTGATCGATGATTTTGCCGCGGATGCCGGGATTGAGGACTATATAAAAATGGCGGTCGTAGGACTTCATTAAGCCGTTGCGCCAAGCGCTGACCGTGCCACCGTATTCCCAGTTGAAACCATAAAAATTAAGCGGAGATTTATTGGCTTTAACCAATTCGGAGAGACTGATGCCGACATGTAGCCCCTGACGGGTAAACCACTTTGCGCCCGGACGATCAAAGTAGATCGCCTTGATTACTTTATGATCGTCTGTCTTCCAAGTAATGCGGATTTCATCATTTGTACCGCCAAATACGACGGTACATTCCTCCTTGGTCTTGTCCTGCAATACAACCTTACTACGACCGACCTGATTGGCGCCATAAAGTTGTATCAACTCCGTTTCAGAGGTTTTGAGCTTGATGGCTCCGACCTGACGCCCTGGAATGATCAGTCGGTCTTGGGCGGGAGAAATTTCTTTTTTGGCTGGTTCTGGTATGCCGGTTCCCCGAACGCGCATATTGGCCGCTGGTGCCGGAGAGCTGGTGGGACCTGCGAGTTGATCCAAAAACTCCGTCAGAGAAGCATCCATATATCGAACACCTCCTTCATGTACCCAGCCCATTTGACCCGCTTCGGTCCGGATCAAAATCCATGGCTCATAGAATCGTTGTCCGCGTAGATTGTACTCAGAGCGACTGACGGTACGTTGGTACAGATACTCGGCAACTTCACCTTCATTCATCAAGGCGACTTGAGGCATATCTTTGCCGGGTTGGGACTTGACGACGAGTTTGTCGACCCAAGCTTGCACTTTGTTGGGACGGGCCTTCTCTTGCAAGTCGCTACCAAGGGTCGTGATGCCTTCTACGATTTGCTGGATGCCATCGTCATTGAGTTGAAAGGGGAAGTCGATGGCATTGCCACCTCCCTCTCCTTCGGCTTGCTCAGAAGCAGCTTTAGGAGGTTCACAGGCAAATTGACTCAGAATGAGCAGTGCGCTAATCAAGAAAATAAATGGAGATCGCATGCTAACATTATTTCGAAACAGGATACTGAGTATTAGACGCATTCCAATAAGTTTAGTTGGAAGAGTCGATTCAGACCTTGTTAGCAGAGCTAATCTCCTGATAATGAGATTTTTTTTCGAAGTATCCAAAACTAATTGTATCGATTACAGTTAACATTACAAATTTCGTCATTAATATCAATTTAGATGAATGCTTTAACAAATGCTTGGTCTGCTCCTCAAAAGGAAGTTCTGACTCGTACGCTCAAAGCAATTGCGCACCCTACGCGCCTAGCGATCATCGATATGTTGGAAGGCGGTCGCAAGATGACCGTAACCGAAATTCATACCACTTTAGAAGCTGATCAATCCTCCGTTTCGCATCATTTAAGCATTATGCGAGATCGTGGAGTATTACACTCAGAGCGTCGTGGCAAGCATATCTATTACTCTTTGCGTCATCAAGCTTATTTAAGTTTGATAGATTGCCTTAGCAGAATCCATTCCCAATCTGATGTGATTTAGTTTAGAGCTAAGTGCGACTAAAACGCTTTTTTTGTGAAAAAGATGCAATCCTCCCTACTCTAGCTAGTCATAGAATACTGATAGTTATTGGTCCAACAAAACAAGCTTAAGAGATTCAAACTCAGTTGTCAAGCCTTCCCATTATTAATACTTGGGTGGTAATACGTTTTTATAATGCCCGTTGAGTTTGGCGCGGGCTTTTAGGCGTTCCGTCTCTTGGACTATTGGGATGATGCGTTCTAGATGCTCTTGTAAAAAGGCCAAACGATCCAATTCATTATCAATTTTTAATAACTCATGCTCTTGTTGGAGCGTCAGTCCTACTTGGTGGCCAATCTTGAAAGCGGAAACTTCAGCGATGCTATTGGCTACTTTTCGCTGGATACCGAGGGCGTCATGCAACTGCTCTAATTGGTCGTAGATTACGGCTTGTATGCCCGAATCTGTTTCTCCTATATTCATCATATAGTCAACCTCTCCGCCCGGATAAAGCTTTTGATCTGCTATTTTGTGAAATTTATGAATATGAACACGTCTAATCCCTCTAGTCGTGATATCCATTTCGCCACTCGGATAGAGTTTGTCCATGCGGACTAGTTCTACTTCGGTAGCGACTTTACTTACTTTGCGGTTGATGACGGGAGGGACACCAAAGGTGATGCCTTCATCAACGCATTCCTGAATCAGTTGGCGATAACGTGGCTCAAAGATATGGAGACGCAGTTCTTCACCAGGAAATACTACCAGACTGAGAGGAAACAAAGGGAGAGAATTCGGCATCAAAGGGTATTTTTAGACAACGACCTAGTCATTGATCTCTTCCAATTTATAAAAGGGAAAGATAATAGTCTGTCGCCTGACAATCAAAAAACCAGTATTAGGGGGAAATTGTTCAGCCGTTTGTTTAGCTTCATTCGCAAGCGGCCAAAATATAATCAAAATGTTCTTTTTCTCCTCCCCCGATTAATGCAAGCTGTGCATATAGACGAGCATTTTTGCAGTCTTGCGCTTCACTTGGAGCGTCTTGATAGTAGTAGAGTGCCAAAACGGTGCAAGCTTGCAAAAAGTAATCTTGTTCTTGCTCACTTTGCGTTTCTATCACTTCTAGCATATCGATCAAATGAGAAAAGGCTTCTCTCATTTCGGATCGGAGGTGGAGTTTGCGAGCGCAGATGCCCCACCAATAGTATTGCTCCGCACTAGGAGGTCTATGATCTAGGCTTTGCCGAACGCTCAGGTAGGCGGCCTCATAGTCTTCGGCAAAGTATTGAAGTTTGCCTAGCCAAAGATATTCTTGATCCTGTGCTCGGGCAAAACTTGTGACATAGCGTTCCGCGAAGCGGGCGGCCAAATCATACTGCTGACGCTCTGTCCACCAATCTGCCAATGAATGATAATGATGCCGGAGATTGGGGCGTTCGGCAACAGCCGCTACCAAAAAATCCTCGCCTTCTAACTGACCTTCCCTAATCAAATAAGCTCCCCAATAAGCTTGATCTGCGGGTATATGACGATAGGAGGGCGTTTCAGCCTGAAAGCTCTCCAGCCAATACTGCGCAGAGTCCCAACGACCGATATCAGCCCAAGCAAAGGCTTTGAGACGGTAGCGGATGCTCGCTAATGCGGGACTGGTCGTGCCAACTTGATCTAAAGCCTCAAGGCTATCATAATAGTAGCCTGCCATATAAAGCGCCGCCGCATAGTAGATCCAACTCCGTGCGTCCCCACCTGTATAATAGAGATAGGTACGGTAGTCAGTTTGGGCTTTTTCAAATCGATCAGCACGTAACCAGAGCTGGCCCCGATAGCGATATGCCTCCGCAAAGTCAGGATCTATCTTTAGGCTACGATTGATGAAGTCTGCGGCAAGATTGAGCTGATTTTGCGCAATGGCTACTTTGGCGAGACCCAAGATCGCTGGGGCATAATCAGCTTTGATTTCCAGTAGAGCATAAAAGTGGTTACTGGCCAGTTCGTATTGCTTGCTTTGGAGATAGATGGATGCCAGTTCCCAATGAGGTCGATAAGAATGAGGGAAGCGTTCCATAGCATGGTACCAAAGCACTTTTGCGCTCGATTGATGCTCGGCAAATAAGTAGTAAGTACGTGCTAGGATTAGAAACTCTTCTTCGGTCTGGAGTTTGATCTCTTGCTGCTGCAATTCTGCCAAATAGATTTCAGCCTTGGCTTGTTCATTTTGTTTGAAAAGGGCTTGACAAATCCCGGCCAAGTTTAGGATGGAGTGTGGGGATCGAACCAAGCCTTGGTGAGATGCTTGACGATCTTGATCCCAATCTTCTAGCTGTAAGAGTGCTTTGCCTTGCCAGTAAAACCATATGGCTCGATCCTGCTTCGCAGAACGTGAGAGTCCGTTTTGGATCTCGTGTAGTAGTTTATGTTCTCGTGATTGATCGAGTAAACTCTGCCAATGGCTTTGGGGAATTTGAGCCAGAAGGCAAAATGGCAAAAGACAAAACAGGATGGAAGCGACCCTTTTCATATATATAAGATGAAGAAAAAAGGTGATTCCACATAAAAAGTCCCGCCTCGCAGCGCGAGACAGGACTTTTTATCTGTAAGACAGCGGTTCTTATTTACCTCCTTGCACCTCGCAGAAGTCTGCGAGCTGTTGGATACGCGCATAAGATGGATCTACGGCGTAGATTTTTTCGATAAATGGCTTAGCATCTTCACAGTGATAATTTCCTTCTTCCTGGGTAGGATTGAAATTGTACTGAGCCATGATTTCGAGAGAAGTCAACACGAGTTGCTTTTCTGTTTTGCTCATGTCAGCAGGTGCCTTTTCACCAAAAGCAGCGATGATATCCTCAGCTACAGGCTTGAGGTACCAATCTTGTGTCGTGGTATCTGCTTTTTCTAATTCATTGGCGATACGCATACGGTAGCTATAAGGAGCCGAGTAATCCGCTTTCATGCGGTTGGTCTCTTTGAAGTTAAGGTCAGCGTCTTCCCACATTCCCGAATTGTACTGCGCTTTGGCAAGGCTATAAAATCCTTTGAGGGATTCAGTGTCATTAGACTTTTCTTGGTTGACGACTTGCTGACGATAGTAAGCTTCAAGTGGATAAAACTCTTTGGCTTCAGCGCTTTTTGCGCTTGCGGTCTCACCAATAGCGATAGATTCAGCCTGCAAAGCTTCTGCATTTGCGAGTACTCCTTTGGCTTCTTCGGCGAGTTCTTTAGCTTTTTCAGGATCAGTAGCAGCAAGTTCTTTTGCTTTTGCTATGAGCTCATTGTATTGACCAACAGCAGCAGCGGCTTCTTTGAGCTTCGCTTTACTTTCGGCTTTGATCTTTTTGCCTTCACTGAGTTTTCTTTTGGCATCTTTTTCGTAACCTTCAGCTAACTCTAAGTATAAGCCAGAGCGATCTTGACCGCGTTCGTTGGCTTTGGCGATTGCCTTTTCGTAATACTCAGTGGCTTTGTCTAGTTTGCCTTGGTTACGAAGAATATTTCCATAAGTCTCAAAGTCTTGGCTGATGGTGTACTTTTCTTCAGAACGTTCGAAATAGGTATCCATCGCCTTGAGGGCTTTGTCTCCTTGGCCTAGTTCATTGTAAGCCATACCACGTAGACGCTGCATGACACGAGTGCTTTCGCCTTCTTTTTCGATAGCATCAATCTCAGTTAGCATTTCTTCATAGTCTTCGGTGAGGAAGAGGAAAGAAGCGTAACGGATACGTGCTTTGAGGTCTGACTGAGCGAGGTCGACATATTTTTTCATGTCATTACGCGCTCTAGCGTACTTATTATCTTGGCTTGAGATTAAGAAAAGCTCAGCACGGATACGGTAAGCAGGCCCATAGTTAGGATCAAGCTTGATGGCTTCAGAAACATTGTCTGCTCCTTCTTTGTAATTACCTTCCTCGTAATAAAGTTCCGCAAGAGATACGTAAGCAGGTACGTACTTAGGATCTTTTTGCTTTGCTTTTTCAAACTCTTCGATAGCGAGTTCGGGTACACCCTGAGCTTTGTAATAGTCGCCCAAAAGTATGTAGGTCAAAGGAATTTCAGGTTCCTTATCACGGATTTGATAAAGGATGACTTTGGCTTGCTGGATTTCAGCAGTACCACCTGTCAAATAAGCCTTGGCAATCTCAAATTCGGCATCTATATTTTTGCCTTTTGTGAATGTCATGGCGTTTGTTAGGCTCTCATTGGCAGCAGTATTGTTGCCTTCATTGATTTGGATCAAGCCCATGCCAGCATGGTTGTAAGGACTTTTGCTTTTGACTTTAAGTCCTGACTGGAAATTAGCCTGAGCTCCCGCAAAATTATTTTGCTGAAAGCTGACGATCCCTAACCAATAGTAGATCTCGTCTAGGTTTTTAGGCTTAGTCGGAATGAGTTTTGTTAACTCAGTTTTGGCTTCTTCAAGTCGCTCAGCCTCGATCAACTCGCGTTGAGCGGTGAGTGGAACTTGCGCTAGGGCCTCGCTACCGAACCAAAACAGGCAAGAGAGGATCACAAAAACACGCTGTAACATAGTCTTAGATAGTTTGAATTACTTTTAGATTGAGTACTTGGTATCTGTTGGCTAGTAGAGAGAGGCTGATATTATCAATACTCTTGAAATTTCTCTCTGCTACTAATTACTGTATACTTTCTACTCTTTACACTTTATGACAAAACGCATAGCTCAAGGTCTCACACGTTAACACTTTGTTAAACTTAGAAAGAAAAAAGCTACGCTATTCAGTTTGTTTAATATCCTTTGCGCCCTCTACAGGAGGGAAAGTGATACGTCGAGGGATCGTATGAACGGTCGCAAGTCCCGATTTGTGGATTGCTCGTTGCCCACGGGGCCCGTCCATAAAGGATACAAATCCAGTTCCTACTAGATGGCGCCCTTCCCGCAATATCGTTTTGATCGTGCGAGCTAGTGGATAACACTCGTCGTATAAAAAGGCTTGATAAGGTCCATAATGGTCTTTATCGTAGCCGCAAATGGTCTCTCTATTAGGATCTCTACCTAGTCTTAGGATCTTGGTGCCAAGCAACAATTCCCGCATTTCGGGATCATCGCGATCACTCACCCAGCCAAATCCGGCAATCCCCAAAGCTCTTTCCTGGGTTTTGACATAATCAAATAAGGCAGAGGTAGGCGTTTTTGCATAACGGTTGCTCAAGAGAGGGCGACCTTGCATGATGCTATCTTGCAGATAACGGATGGTGCTACTCTCGGCATGTTCAAATACAGCGACGATTTCTCCTTCAGGTGCTTCGGGATCAATTTCTTGCCAACTTTTGATTTTGCCAGACAATACATCTAGCATTTGATCGTGGCTTAGCGTTCGCACCGGATTGTCTTTATGGACAAGGAGCACGATCCCGTCGATCAATACGTCAGCATAATTGGGGTTGATCTTATGTCTCAGTAGGATTGAAGTCTCTTCTTCGGTCAACTCGCGGCTACTGACGGCTAAACTGATAGAATCATTGATGAGCATCTCTCTGATGGCTTGCTCCCCCGGATAATAGCGCGGATAGACTTTCGTATTGGGATAAAGGGCTTCAAAGACAGCAATTTGCGCTTCAATGATAGGCTTAAGCGTTTCATCCACACTAATAATGGCCGTTCCGATGGTCGAGCTTTGTTCTGCCTTCGGGACATCGTCGGGAGAATCAGCTGGAAATTCCGCCTGATTTTTTGGCTGAGAGGCTGTGCTACAACTCCAGAGGAGGAGTAAACATATCCCAACAAAGATGATAAGCTTAGTTTCTTTCATGACGAAGACCCGTAATACGGCTTGCAAAGATAATATATTTTCAGATTTATTACGTCAGTCCATTGACAATCTGCTATTTAATACCAGATGTGCTCTGACATATTTTCATTGTAAAGATCGCTTTAATACACAAATTCCATAAAAAAAGGAAATTAATGTGTTATCGCACTAGTCTACTTTTTCCGCAAAGTAGGGCTTGATCTAACACTGATAGGATTATTCTGCGCATAAAAAGTTTATTTTGAAGTGGCTCAAAACATGCTCCAATATTGACCGTTAGCGTGCCAATATTGACGTTTGAACCTTGAATGATAAACTATTGGAGTCCAAATACGCATCATTATATGCTGGGGGTAAACTGCTATTCCTAGCTCACCTTTTCTGAATAACCTGGATATGCGCTTTTTTTTGTTGTCGGGGCTACTTCTCCTATTTGGTGGAGGCGAGATTATGCCAAAACTTCAGGCTACTCCTTTTAGTACCAAACCCGATTTAAATTTTACAGTAAGTTCTCCTTGTTTACATTCCCTTACCGTCTTTGAAGATGTTAGTCTCATCTCATCAGAGCAAGTCATACGTCGTAGCTGGGCTTTTGGGGATGGCTCTACGCCAACCCAAGGGTTACGGATCGAGCATAAATTTGCTGATGAAGGCAGTTTTCTCGTAACACTAAGTCTGACTTTAGTGGATGGTGAAACTTACCGTATGAGCAAAAACGTTCGGATTAATCCGCAACCTCAAGCACCTCTACCCTATGCGGTTCAGCTTTGTGCGGGTAAGGCTGTGCAACTCAAAGCCGATGCACACGACCAATCAAAACAGATCGTTTGGTACCACCAAGATCAAGGAGGAGAAGTCTTCTTTACAGGAGCTAAGCTTGAATTACCTTCTTTAGAGCAATCTCAATCGTTTTATCTCGCTTATAAGGATGAAAACAATTGCGAAAGTGAGCGGGTAGCAATTCAAGCTCAAGTGTTTCCTCCTAATCGTACTCGTTTAGTGCAATACCCTGAACAAGCAAGTCTGCCCGTAGCAGAGGTCAGTTTTGGGATAGAGTCCGCTTTGCCGATCCAGCAATGGGTTTGGAATTTTGGGGACGGACAATCTACCGAAGAGGCAGCGCCTACTCATGAGTATCGCTATCCTGGCGAATATGAAGTGAGCGTCAATATGATTGATGAAAATGGTTGCAAAGAGACGCTTCGCAAAACGCTCAAAGTGATCAAGCAAAGTGGAGTAGAGATTCCTACCGCCTTTTCTCCCAACGGAGATGGAGTCAATGACTTTTTCGAAATCAAATATCACGATCTCAGTGATTTCGAGATCGAAATTTTTGATCTAAATGGAATTCGAATCTTTGATACCAAAGATCCCAACTTCAAATGGTCTGGTCTAGATGAGACGGGTAAGCGTTTACCGGAGGGGGAATATAGCTTTGTGCTCCGTGCCTTAGACGGAGAAGGGGTTCTGATTGCCCAGAAAAGGACAGTAGTGTTGATCTACTAGGTCTAAAACCAATCGATAACGAAACTAAAGCGATAAAAAGAAATCCGTAAAGCCGGATCCGCTTTTTCATCTTCGTCTTCCTCAATCTCGCGCAAATCAGTATCGATAGGAGATTCAGTAACCTCCGTCCAACTGGATGAAATCGGCCTTAATGGCCCCTCAACGCTCGTACAAGCAGTCAAAAGACTCATCCCTAATAGCAATACCAAGAGTAAATGTTTGTGCATAGCGTCAAAAGAATACTACAAACGAATAAGTGCAAACTGGATGCGCTTTCTCTATAGAAGCATACGGATCCCATTTGGTTGCAATCCTGATCAAATAAATTTGTGTTTTTTTACGTATTAAGTTATCGGGAAGAATTGCGTATTTTTGTAATCTCTCAACAATAAGCATTTGTTATGCGACTATTCACACTGATTTTAGTCTCTATGATCTTTTTTCAACCTGCTTTTGCCGGCGGTGGAAAGAAAAAGGGCGGAGATAAAGACAAGAACAAAGACCAATATTATAAATTCGAACGGGAAGAAGTCTCTGCCTACCGTGATCGCCGAGACTTTGAAATGCCCGCTCCACCCGAGGTGGTTATCGTAGAAGTCGAAACTCCAGATCCTAGCGCGACTAGCTTGGAGCCACTATTTGTTGGCGGCCGTAAAGTATATATGGACGTTGATAACAGACTCAATCAATTGGTTGCCAGAGATTCGATCCTCAAAGGTCGGATTGACAAACTCCCCGGATATAGAGTGCAGATATATGCCAATGTAGGCCGCCAAGGAGCTTTGTCTACCAAAAGTACTTTGATGAGCAACTATCCTGGTGTCCCTAACTATCTCGCCTATCGTGCTCCTAACTATGTGGTACGAGTAGGTGATTTTATCGACAAGGAAGAAGCGGTACTTTTTTGCCGTCAACTCAAAGAGACCTTTCCTAGTGCTTTTGTAGCTCCGGATACTGTCAATTTCGGGCCTCCCGAACGCGAAAATGAAGAAGAGGACGGGAATTAGGAATAACGAATATTGAATTTGAATATCCAATGCCGTAGCGACGCAAAATTTTGCGTCGCTACGGCATTGGATATTTTAAATCCCTAGCTGCATGCTCGTGAGGTTGCCAATGTAGATCAAATAGCAAAAAAGCAGCATGATGCCCTCCCAGCGAGTCAAGACTTTGTCCTGAAGGCTAAACAATGCCAGCGCACTGATGATGATCAGTCCCGGTAAACCATACTCCGTAATGGAATTTGGGATAGCAATCTCACCCAATAAGCGGGGAATGCCCATCACGCAAAAGATATTGAAAATATTAGATCCTACGATATTGCCGACGGCCAACTCTGCGTTTTGCCTTCTGATCGCCACTACTGATACCACCAACTCTGGTAGAGATGTACCCAAGGCGACTGCCGTTTGGGCTACAAATTCATTGCCGACATCAAACCATGAAGCGATAAAGTCAATCGCCTCAACATTATAATTGGCAGATAGGTAAATCAAAACTATTGAAACGACTAATTTGACGATATCAATCCAAGTGATTCGTAGATTCGGATCTGATTGCGTCTCGCCATCAGCAGTTTTCTCTTGTACCTCTGCTTTCCCAGAAGTAAAGACATAAGTCAAGTAAAATCCCAGCCCTGCAATGAATAAAATAGCTTCAGGCAAAGAGAATTGTTGGTTTTGCAAGGCGAGGTAAAGCAAGACACTAGCCCCCATCATGATGGGCAAATCTACTCGCATCAGATCAAACTTGAGTTCAATCTTACGTCCAATAATTCCTACCATACCCAGAACAAGGCCCATATTGGCGATATTGGAGCCTATGATATTACCCAATACAATCTCTGAATTACCCTTAAGCACCCCAGCAATAGAGGTTACCAACTCAGGCAGGGAAGTGCCTAATGCGACTAATGTTACGCCGACTACAAAGGGCGATATCCCGAGGGACAAGCCGACCTTCTCTGCTACTTTGATAAATAAGTCCGCCGAGAGGACTAAGGCAGCAAGAGTGCCGATAAAAACAATAATCCAAATCCAGATTTCTGGCATGTAATCTTAATCTTGTATCGCAAAGGTACGAAAAGCGAGCTATGATGGTTGTTATCATAATTAAGAATACTTAGGCGAGGCGGATATTCTAACATCATACTAATTAAGAGGTGCGGAATAAAAGCTGGATTTTATTAGCTTTGACTTGCTCATCGGCCTAGTATGAATAAGACTATATTGTGTCTACTACTGCTCCTGCCATTGCGCCTTTGGGCCCAAGAACGGACATTTGTCGGCATCAACTTAGCTCCCCTCTTGATCAATACCTTTGATTTTAGAGCCGAACGACAACTCAGCCCTGTTTTTAATCTCCAATTAGCAGCAGGTTTTCGCCACCAAAAAGTCGAGCAAGAAAACAGCCCCCGCGTCGCCCTCCTCAAAGACTATATTGACGAAAGCAATGACGGTGCCTTTTTGTCTATCGGTGGGCGGATCTTCAATGACTCGGCCAATCCTTATGAGTTTCCCTATATCGCACTCAATCTCAATGCCAATTGGTATCGCGATCGCGTATTAGATCGTTCTCTGCCTACTCCCACTACTGTCCAATATGATGGCTGGAAATTAGGCGGAACTTTTACACTGGGATTCGTTATCTATATCATGGATCGGCTTTACGTGGATCTGGGACTGCAAATCGGCTATAGTCCGATGCGCGCAGATTTGCTCTCTTACTATCTAGGCGGCATGGGTTATACCACTTTTGGCTCGAACCGATTTAGCTTAGAAGGGGCTCACTTTCAGCCGGTGATCACCCTCAAATACGAAATCGTGCAAGACAAGCGGGCGCGATTACGCGATCAGGAATAATACTACCTATGGCTTCCATCAGTTTGATAACCATTGGCGATGAATTGCTCAAAGGGCGCATCGTCAATACCAATGCTTCTCGAGCCGGTCTGATGCTCAGAACGCAAGGCTTTTCCTTTCATCGAGTCGTTACGATCTCAGATAACCAAGCAGATATTCGCGATACAGTCCAGCGAGAGTTGGATACGCATGATATTGTCCTTATCTGCGGTGGCTTAGGTCCCACCCAAGATGATATCACCAAGGAGACCTTGGCCGAGCAATTTGGCAGTGAGATGGTGTGGCATGCGCCTACCTTGACTTATTTGGAGCGCCGCTATGCGGAACGCGGCCGCGAACTCGATGAACGCTCAAGACGACAAGCGATGGTGCCTCAAGTCGCAGAAGTATTGGCCAATCCGATGGGCACGGCGCCAGGGATGGCCTTCTCCCAAAAAGGGAAATTGCTGTTTTCCCTGCCGGGAGTACCCTTTGAGTTCTTCTATCTATTAGAAAACGAAGTATTGCCGCGCATCAAAGCGCAATTTGATACTGGATTTTTTGACCATCATATCCTCCGAGTATTGGATGTGCCTGAATCTAGAGCATCGCTTTGGATCAGCGAACTCGAAGCGGATTTGGACCCAGCAGTCGCTTTGGCATTTTTGCCCCGTAATGATGGACTTTGGTTGGAATTTAGCGTTCGCGAGCAGCTTAAACATACTGCCATGCTAGCCAATGCGGCGCTTGTCGCACAAAGATTTGGAGGATATGTATATGCGGAGGGGAGTCGTTCGGCTGCAGCCATGCTCGTAGACCTCCTCAAGCAGCAAGGCCAAACTATCGCCATCGCCGAAAGCCTGACCGGAGGTAATATCGCTGCCAAAATAGTCGCGATTCCAGGTGCCTCGGCGGTCTTTACGGGTTCTATTACTGCCTATGATGTACGGATCAAGATCGAGCAGCTAGGAGTAGAGGCCGATACTATCGAACGCGAGAGTGTCGTATCCGAAACTGTGGTGAGGCAGATGGCCGAAGGCGTAAGAAAGCTATTAGGTACCGATTATGGGCTTGCTAGCACCGGAATTGCCGAAGCTGGGGGAGAGTTGCCAACTCAAGCTTGGTTGGGCTTTGCAGACAAAAATCATAGTGAAGCGGTACATATGCGCTTACTCTCTGAGCGTCAGGTAAATATCGACCGTGCCAGTGAACGAGCCCTTTTGTTGGCGTATAAAAAACTCAAAAGCCAGATTGGGGTTGAAGCCAATAGTGACTAACTTGCGCTCAAACCCCCCGAGAAAGATTTTGTTATGGCAAAATTTGAATTAACAATGCCCAAAATGGGCGAAAGCATTATAGAAGCTACGATTCTACGCTGGACCAAAGAGGTCGGCGAAGAAATCGAAGCAGAAGAGACGGTATTAGAGATCGCGACTGATAAGGTTGACTCTGAAGTTCCGGCTCCAATTGATGGCAAGCTCTTGGAACGACGCTTCAATGAAGGCGATGTCGTGCCAGTAGGCGAAGTCATTGCGATCATCGAAACCGAGTCGGAAGCAGATGATGCTCCCAACGGTAACGGACATGCTACTCCTAAAGCTGAGCCAGTCTTAGAGACCGTGGCGGCTGAAGTACCTTACGTACCTACGCCTCAGCCTGTGCTTGAAACAGTAGCGCTTGGTGCTGATGCAGTAGCAGGTGGCCGTTTTTACTCTCCTTTGGTGCTCAATATCGCGCGCAAAGAAGGGATTTCGATGACCGAGCTAGAAACACTACCCGGTAGTGGTCGTGAAGGTCGAGTTACCAAAAAGGATATCCTCGTACACGTCAAAAATCGCCAACATGCGCCTGTAGCTCAAGCGGTAGTCGCTCCGACAACCCCCGCAGCACCAGTAGAAACAACTGCTCCAATACAAAAAGTAGCGGCAGTAGCGAAAGTGCAACCCAAGGCTGCTCCGGTAGCTAGTGGTAATGTTGAAATCATTGAGATGGACCGTATGCGCAAGTTGATTGCGAAAAATATGGTTCAGTCAACGCAGATATCAGCTCACGTTACTTCCTTTGTTGAGTCAGATGTTACTAGTCTGGTCCAATGGCGTAATCGAGTCAAAAATCAGTTTCTAGAGCAGTATGGTACTAAGCTGACTTTCACGCCGATCTTTTTGATGGCTGTGATCAAAGCTTTACGGGAACATCCTTTGGTGAACTCTTCGGTTAATGGTGATAATATCATCATCAAAAAAGATATCAATATCGGTATCGCAGTCGCGCTGCCCACTGATAACTTGATCGTACCGGTCATCAAAAATGCAGATCGCTTGAACTTGGCAGGACTTTCGGCCAGTATCAATGATCTCGCCCAGCGTGCTCGCGCGAATAAATTGAAACCAGATGAGCTGGAAGGCGGCACTTATACCGTCTCCAATGTTGGTACTTTTGGCAATGTGATGGGTACGCCTATCATCATGCAGCCACAAGTGGCGATTCTTGCTACGGGAGCGATTCGTAAGCTGCCAGCAGTACTCGAAACACCACAAGGCGACGTGATTGCGATTCGCAACAAAATGTTCCTCTCTCACTCTTATGATCACCGCATCATCGACGGCGCCCTCGGCGGACGTTTTGTCAAGCGCGTGGCGGATATCCTCGAAGCTTGGGATCCGAATACGGAGGTTTAGAGAATAAATTAAAAATAATACAAGCCTTCTCAGTTTGATGCTGAGAAGGCTTTTTTAATGTGGAATATCGAATATTTGGCTATTTCAAAATGAGACGTTTTTTCTTCGCTTCGCGGAACGCTTAGTTTGTTAAGGCGTATGCAATACGCCTCTACCTTCCAGATCGGCCATTTCTTGCTCGCTGCGCGGAACGCAAGAGATCAAAAAAACTGACAGAGTTCTAACGTTCTCCGAAGGAGAAAAATCAATATCCATTTTACCTTGAGATGCGTGATTGGACATACTCTATCGTTCTGCGAAGCAATATAAAATCCAAACATGCTCATAAAGGTCCTGCTCTCGTAGGTTTTTGTATAGGTGTCAAGCTAAGAGACTCGTTCATCCTTTTCCGCTTTACGGAACGCTTTTGTGTGTCAAATCTTTCAGCCGTCGCTTAAGCTGACATGAAAAACTTAGCAAAAGCTCATCTTGACCGGAGCGGAGAGATCTCGATGAAGAATTAGCGATAAATCATGAAGGGATCGTTACCAAAGATCGTTTATGCTTAAAGCTGTGGGTGAATGATTATGTTTGATTGTCAGGCCCAATAACTCCCCGTCCATCATGAAGTATCTATTCTCACTCTTTTACTTATTCAGCTGTTTCATTGTATTGCAGGGCCAGACCAAAAATTTGCCTAAAGATGTAGTGATCAGCTCCCAAAAGAAGGAAACCCAGGTCCGCAGCAAGAGAAATGGACAGTTACTGATAAATGTTTCGCCTGAAGATGCTCTCCAGTTTAAAGTTGATGGATTTGTCCGTTATAGTGATTTTGGGGCTAAAGGGGATGGTGAAACGGATGATATTGACGCTATCGCTGCTACTCATGCTTATGCCAATCAGGAAAATCTATCGGTGAAAGCTGATGAGGGAGCTAGCTACTATATTGGAGGGAAGGAACGGACTGCGATCATTCAAACTAATACTGATTTTGGCAGGGCGAGCTTTATTATTGATGATACCGAAGTGCAAAATATTAAGGCATCTGTTTTCTTAGTCAATTCAGGTCAAAAAGCTTTTAAACTGGAGGGAATCTCTTCGCTAGCGCGGAACCAGGAGAAAATCAATGTTGACTTGCCCGGAACTTGCTTGATAAGGGTGAATAATGACCAGATAAAGCACTATATCCGCTATGGCTTAAACCAAAACAAGGGCTCTGCCCAGACAGATATTTTTGTAGTTGACACAAACGGTAAGCTTGATATGGATGCTCCGATCATTTGGGACTTCGAGCAAATTACTGAAATCACGGCTCTACCGATTGACGAGGACACACTTCACATCAGGGGTGGGCGATTTACTACGATTGCGAATCAAGCGGAATCGAAATATAATTATCATCAAAGAAATATTGCGATTAGGCGTTCCAATGTGATTGTGGATGGTCTTGAACATCGGGTGATCGAAGAAGGAGAACATGGGGCGCCCTACGGAGGCTTTTTCAATATCCGAGACTGCGCTTATGTTACGATCAAGAATAGCATTCTAACGGGGCATAAAACTTACCGTACGATTGGGGCCGCAGGAAAGCCTGTCTCGATGGGGAGTTATGACCTATCTGTTAACCATGCTATAAGCATATCATTTGTGAATTGTAGCCAGACAAATGATATCAATGACCCTACCTATTGGGGGATATTGGGTTCTAATTATTGCAAAAATTTACTTTATGATAGCTGTGTCCTTTCTCGTTTTGATGCGCATAAAGGGGTTGCCAATGCCACTATTCGCAACTCGACCTTGGGACATATGGGAATCAATGCGATTGGAAGTGGAACTTTTACGGTAGAGAACTGCACTATTCGTGGTCGAACGCTTATCAACCTACGTTCTGATTATGGCAGCACTTGGCAAGGAGAATTTATTATTCGGAACTGTGTGTTTGTGCCAGCAGGCGGTAAATCTACGAGTGTCTCTATCATCGGTGGCGCTTATTCTGGGCAACATGATTTTGGCTATATCTGCTATATGCCTGAACAGATCACGATTGAAAATCTTCATATCGATGATACTAATCGTAGGGAGGATTACGGTGGGCCGGCGATTTTTGCCAATTTCAATCCGCAATTGACTGATGCTTCTTATGAAGAAAAGTATCCTTATGTCATCACCGAAACCGTCATCTTGCGAAATATAACTACTGCTAGCGGGCAAACTTTGAGACTCAGCAATAATCCTTTTATGTTCAATGAGGCAAAAGTGGAGCGCGATTAATTTTATCTGAGATCGGTGGTGTATGCTTGGTGGTTGGGTTTTTGCTGCTTCGCAGAACGCTTGGACATTTTCTAGCGTTCTGCGAAGCAACAAATCAAGTGTTGCTACTCAAAAATAACCCTTGCATAGCGAGAATTACGTCTCTTTTCAGCGCGTAGGAGCATTTCGTGATTGTTGTACTGAAAGCTTAGAAAAGGAATAAAAAATACGCCTTCATCATTCGAATCGATCAAACTTTCTTTTGTGATATCACCTTCTACGGATATGCTAGCTAAGGTTACTACGGCATTTTTACCTGTGGCTAGGTTGTGCTTGCCTTTTTTATCCGCTTTGGCGTTTCTCTTATTGTCATTGTAGATAAAACAAAGCTCATTAGGAGTACGCATCAATTTGTAGGATGAATACATAGCATCTTCTGCGGACACTTGATTTTTCTCTAGATTTTTATGCCAGTTTACATTGCCATCTTTATCCAAATTGGTGATCAAAATATCTCCAAAATAATAGTAAGTGCGGATAGAAAATTGGCCATCTTGATTGATAGAGACAACTTGCGTTTGAAAAGACTCCGCGATCAAGATGACTCCGCCATCTGATTTTAAAATCATCTCATCAAGGAGATAACTTACGGGGCTTCTGTCTTTATTGACGGCCTTCTTACCGATCATTTGGACTAAGATTCTTTTTTCAAACGGGCTATAGGTTTCTGTAAGTAAGGTTTCTGTTTGAGTATCGAATCGAAGCAAAAAAGTGCCAGCTAAGCCGACTTTTTCTCCTTCTCCATATAAGCCACCACAAATCAACTCTCCCTGAGGTGATAATTCGATTTCGATGGCGGCTATTTTTCGTTCTTCGAGTTCTACAATGTATTGTTGACGTTTTGTGCCTTGATTGAGATAAACCAAAAAATGCACTTCTTTCATACTGGCTTGAAGGCGTGATGTGTTTTCTTCATTTGGTTCTATCTCTGTTTTCAGGGCCGATAAAATGATCTGTCCTTGATTGCTGACTTTTAGATCAGATATACCAAAGCGTCTGTCTTCATATGGTAGTTCCTCGTCGAGAGTCCAGAGGCTTTCCATTTGATCATTGAGTACTAGGAAACTAAATCGCTCTCTTTGTCCGGGGATACTAGGTTTATTGGCATATACCAAGACCTTTGAACTATCGTGAGATACTTTAATATCAAATTCTCCTAGGCGATCTCTAATAGGTAGGTCAATGCTGGCTAACTCTCGAGGCTGCTCCTGGGATTGCATGCTAGAGAGATTGATTTGCTCGACAAGGAGGATTTGTTTGCGCTCTTTGGGGGCTAGGTAAGAAGTAAACATATAGAGTCGCCTGTCTAGCATGAGAAAACGTTCTAATCGCCGATTTTTATCTTGATACTTTAAGCTGATCTTCCCATCCTTAGTTTGCACCATATCATGGTTAAAACGCTGGAGTTTGACCGTTTTTTCGACAAACTTGAGATTGCTTGACTGATGATAGGTGAGATGATAAGTGTAAAACTCATCGGCGCCTACGCCAGCTACTCGTGTGGTGATGTGAGTACCTTGTTTGAAATTTGGTCCCCATTCAACTTGAGGAGTTTGGGCCAATAGGTGATTGGCTCCTAGCCCGATAAGGGCTACGAAAAGACATAAATACTTCATGTGTGAAAAATGTTTTCAAAAAATGGTTGCTGATTTTCTTTACGGCCTTACCGAACGAATGGTTGTGAGTGCTATCGTTCTGCGAAGCAGGGTGAGGCTCAAAACTTTAACCTTACCCAATGACCATTGTCCCCTTTGACAACACGAATGAGCAATTGTCTTCGAGTTTGTTCAAAACCTATAAACGGTTGTATATAAACCCCTTCTTCTGGAAATTCAAATAAGGTTTGATTCTCAATATTTCCTTCTTTGTCAAGGCTACTGAGATTAATCGAACGGTATTTATTTTTGCTTTTTTTCCCTCCCTTGCTTTCAGGAGCAAGCTGGTCGGTAATAAAACAAATGCGATCTGGCAGTACTAAAGGATAATAAAACTCATCTGGAGCTAGGCCTAGTAAAGGGCTACATCTAGGTACTAAAGTGCTCCAATTTACTTCTTCATCTGGTGAAAGGCTGGTTATCATAATATGAGATCGATAGAGGCCTACTGAAGGTTTTACCGCGTGAGTGTATGGAATTGCTAGCAAGGTGATTAACAAGATGTTCCCATCTTGTTGTAGCATTAATTCATTAGTGAGTGGCCTATTGGGATATGCTGCAGAAGGCGCATCTTTGGAATATTTAAAGGCAGGGTCAGAAAAATAATAATATCTGAGATCTTCTTTTGTTCCAGATGCTCCTATCTCTTGGACAAAAATCCCTGAGTTCTCTAATTTCGGCCGTTCAAAAAAACCTGCGACATATAAAGTACCTGCTGGGTTTTGAGCTACTTGCACTTGGATGCATCTGTCCCATGTTCCTTCGATCAAATGCTCCCTCACCTCATTTCCATCTTCCTTGATCTGCAAACAATAAACCTTCTCTTCCTCTGCCGTAAAGTGGCTAATCATTGCGACATCTCCATTGCTACTGACCTTTAAATTGGGTTTGTGTAGTTTTAGGTCTTCATAAGTTTTCCCGAAGGTTTTGTCCAACTCCCAAAGGAGGGTCATATTTTCATCATATACCTTGAAAAGGTGCTGATTCGGACTCTTCTTAAGCTTTGTTCTTCCGTAAAAGAGAATTCGTTTTCTATTAGGGGCATATACCACTTCAAACTCTCCCTTACGAAAGCTAATACTGGGGCCAGGTATTCCCATAATCCTTTTTAGAGGTCCAGAATAAACCATCTCTTGTGGATCGATCATTTGAGAGACGTATACATGCTCCATTATCTCCTTGTCCCAAATAAGGCCAAAGAGATATAATTTATCTCCAATAGCTTTGACAATAGGATCATTGAGAAGGAGTCTGTCGATGGTGAGGTTGAGCGGGACGACTTTTTGCCAAGACAATTCTGAATTGTATTTCGTTAGGAAAACCTTGATAGGAGGAATTGTACTTGTGCTAGGATGCCCCTTATAATTATAAGTAAAAACTTCACTTCCAATTTCGCCTGCTAATCTCTCATTAGAGCGGCTATTATATTTGGGCTTTTTAGGCTTAATGGTGCTCCATTCAACTTCTGGGAGGCTCTCTTGAGCATCAACATAGTTGAGCAGACCTCCCATAAGGAAAGCCAAAATTATTAAATATTTCATGTGAAAAATGTGTGCTAACAAAATGGTTGCTGCACCCAATATAAGAATTTATTATTCTAAGCGTAGCCGGATCACGCTGAGCGTTCGTATGTAAATCATCAGTGCTTCATCTTGGTTGTTGCTGCTTCGCAGAACGTTAGAACTCTAACTTCATGAAATGATAACTACTTTTTTGTCTGGCATAAAAAACAATGGTGTTTTTGTCTTGTATTGCCTCAAATGAAAAGCTTATCGCGTGCCCTTTTCCGTCATTGGGCATGATCATCTCTATTTGCTTATTACCTTGTGGATCATAACTGACAAAGTCAATCCCACAATTGACTGGAGGACCGTTAAATTCGCGGAACTTCTCTTTTAAATTAGGTGCATTGTCTTTGTCTGCAAAAGTGCGAATAAAGCCAATCTTATCTTCTAAGACTACCAGATTAAATCTGTATAGATATATTCGCCCGCTCGTAAATGGGGCCATTTCAATGCGATCGGTCCATAGGACCTTGCCATCTGCTCCAATTCCAGTCATGAATATGTCACTATAAGTATATAAATAGTTTGAAATGCTCCCATCTGGTGATTTTTGCGCGCTTATAATTAATCTTTGCAAAGCCAATATCAAGGATCCATCACTTTGTAGGATGATTTCTCCACCCGAAAACCCATAAATATCGGAGAATTTAGATGGGTATAACTTTGATTGCATCTCAGGGCTCAAAGGAGAAAATACCGCGACTGCTGCCGTTCCTGTCCGTAGGTCAAATTTTTGATAAAAACTGCCGGCAAATTTGTAGCCATCATCTTTATAAAAAGCAGCACAATAAAGATTCCCATTAGGTTGAAAAGATGTTTTTAAAAGGCTGAGACGTTTTTCGGTTTGTATCGAAAATTGATGATTTTTTTGCCCCTCGTCATAGACATATAGCTGAATGTCAATCCTTCCCGTGCCCATCCCTTGAGACTTTGCATTCCTGTGGCTAAATACTACTTTTCCCTCATCACTAATCTCTAGGGTTGATTTTTGAAACCGGTATCCTTTAGCCTGATCAGGAAATTTGTCAGACCAACTCAACGAAAGCTTTGTATCAAAAACCAGCATATCTGTAGGGGGCATATCAACCTCCAACCCACCGCTTTTAAGCGACCTTCCTCTTCGATAGGTATAAAGCAAAATCCGCTGTTTATTGCGAGATAGCTTTACTTTAGCCTGGTTTGGTATTTTGGATGCTTCCGTAGCTACAACAGTAGCTATCTGGCGTAAGTCGCCTTGCTTAGACATTGCGGCTGGGTCAATTTCTTGGACCAGAAAATCAAACGCTCGTTTTTTACGATTGTTTGACCCAAAAATCTAGAAAATTCTATCCTCCAACATTAAACAGTCTATTAAGACTAATTTTTCTTTGGATTGGAATTTAAATTCTCGGATCCGTTCTCGTTTTAAGGTTGTGTTAAACTCCTTGAACTTCAAGAGATAAGGATTCTTAGCTCGAGTTTGAGTAAAGTGATACGAATAAAAGTTGCCTTGGTAGAGCCCAATAATGCCTGATTTATCCTGAAGGGTAGGAAGAATATCAATGGTATATTTGATAGGGACTTCTCGCTCACTCGAAAGAGGACCTTTACTAATCGTAAATGATTTGTCTTGCCCATATACTCCTAATATCAATAATACTAGGAGAAAACTAATAGTAGTTCTCTTCATCTTAATTTGTGTTTTCTGGAATGGAAGAACACAAATATAAAATTTTTCTTACTCCAACTTCACCCTGATCACACTGAGCGTTCGTCCACGGCTTTGCATATAGACCATTAATGCCTCATCATTGCTGACTTGCTCGCAGTAGCGAGGATAAAACTGATTGCCAAAGCGATAGTCAGGCAAAAGGGGTTTGCGATCTGTCACTTTGCCGTCAATATCAACCGTATTGTAGTAGATATTGACGCCTTGACGCTGAGGATTGTACTCATAAAAAATATGTGAACCCGCGGCGCTGATTGCGTTGAAAAAGGAGAGACTCGCAGGATTTTCAGACACTTGGTTTTTGTCTACGATAGCATGCCATTCGATGGTGCCATCGGCGGCTATTGAAGTGAGGATTACATCTTCATAGTGATACTGCTCACGGTCGATCCAATGGCCATACATATCTCGATAAGAGACATAGGTTACGTAAAACTTTTCTGCTGTCAGCAAAACGCCTCCATCAGACCTTAGGATGATGCCGTCGGTTGGGTCGAGATAAAAATTGCGTAACTCCGAACCCCGATTGATCTGGCCCCGAGAGAGGTAATACTGCAAAAACTCTGTGTCAAAAGCTTCGGCACTCGCGAGGAGGAGTTCCCCGAAGGGACTGATCTTCTGTAATACCGTACCGGCGATACGGTCAGTGCTACGATTGGAATAAAAACCCGCAACATAGATGTTTTCGTCTCGGTCAAGCCGGAACGCCAAGTCGGTGATATATCGATCATCAAGATTGATCTGAAACTCATTGGCCTCCTCTGTCTCTAGATCGTGGCGAAATATGGTATAGGTGAAATCATCCGCCTCTTTGACGCGAGTATTGAGATAAAACTTGCCGAGTACGAAGATATTACCACTATTACTGATACGCAGGCTGCGAACGCTAAATCGGTTGTCAGGATATTTGAGATTGAGTTCTCCGTTGCGCACATAGTCGCCTTCATCATCAAAGATGTAATAGAGCAATTGCTCGTTTGCGCGACGATTTTGGAGGTTTTTGAAGCAAAGGAGCTTCTTTTTATTAGGGCTCAAGACAAATTGCAAGCCTACCTTTTGCTCTTTTGCATCGGGATAAACGGAGAGCAACTCCATTTCGGCTAAGGCTTCTCCTTCAGCATTATAAGAATAGTAATATGATTTGATCAATCCGTCTTTGGGATTAGTCTCGGAGACAAATATCAGGGTATAGCCGCCTACTACTGCCATGAAGTCGATTGACTTACGACCATTTTGTTCGAGGACTTTTATTTTCCAGTCTTCACGCAGGTCTGCTCCATATTTGATCAGACTATAAGAGCGACTGGAGCTAATGCTAGATGGCCCAAATGTCAAAAGCCCCCCATCAGTAGGTGAGTATTCATAATACTCAGGCTTGGGATCTCTCCTGCCAAGATCTAAGCTGGCGATAATTTCTTGTGCCTCTACGGCAGTACTAAGTAATAAGATCAGTCCCCATAGGAGGGAACGCTTAATATTAGATTTATTCATCCTGACCCTTTATGCTTTTATACGAGCGAAATAGTCTATAGATACCATAAGCGATCAATAAACCTCCCATTGTATAGTTGAAAACCGTCGGGTGATCTTGCAACCAAGTCCACTTTACATCAAACCAAGGTGGTGGAGAAGACGGTAATAATTGTTTGATGGCGATTAAGAGTCCACAAGCAATGTAGAACAAACTCATCGCGAACCAAGCGTATCCAATCGTTTTGCGCATATCAAGAAGCTTTACAAGGAGGATGCAATTTGGGTCAAATTTACACACGAATGTTAGGCGAGTTGACACAAAAACACATTTTTTCCTTCTTGCTCAGCAATTTAGAACAATCTTTGTGTTAATTCTGCTATATTGATTTGCTATCCTAGCTAACCCGACACTAAGAAATTCCGTTTCTATGATTTGAAGCTCTACTTGACTTTAGTAGTAAGTATTTAGTAAGGAGTATAAAGACCTATTTAATGTCTTCAGTCTTCCTACCCTATACTTAATACTCTGTATTAGATACTAAACAACGCTATGCTTAGAAACGGGATACTTTTGCTAGCTGCAACGCTTTACGCTTTTACAGCACAAGCGCAGGAAAAATTTTCCAAAACATTTGGTGGAGATCAAGACGAACATGCCATGGCAGTTACCAATACTGCTACGGGTGATTATGTCGTGGCGGGTTTTACCAACTCATTTGGTAGCGGTAAAAGTGACGTTTGGGTCATGAAGCTGGATCAGTTTGGGACTGAAGTCTGGCGTCAATATTTTGGTGACTCTGATTATGATTGGGCCAATGATCTCATCGAAACTCGCGATGGTAATTATGTCGTCGCGGGTTATACGCGTGATCAAATTAGCGGCAAAAACAATGCTTGGGTATTTCAACTCAATCGCCACGGTGAATTGATGTGGACAAAGACTTTTGGCGGCAATGATGCCGATGAAGCTCGCTCTATCATCCAAACCAAAGATGGCGGTTTTGCTGTAGCGGGCTTTTCATACTCCAACTCTAAAGGCAAAAGTGATATTTGGCTTCTCCGTCTCAATGCGGTAGGGGAAACCCTCTGGGACCGTCAGTATGGCGGCAGCGGTATTGAGAAAGCATATTCTATCCAAGAAACGAAAGACGAAGGGTTCGTCATTGGCGGATACCAACATTATAATGATTTCGATCGAGCCGATATGCTCATGGTACGTACCGATCGCAATGGCAAAGGGATCTGGCGTAAAGTTGTTCGTGCCCCCGGCAACGATGTGATCGAGTCTGTGCTCGAAACCAATGAAGGCGAGTTTCTCGCTGCAGGCTGGCGTTATAACGAAAGCAATGGTAGCCTAGACGGTTGCTTAGTGCATATCAGCTCAAGTGGACGTGTGCTTAAAGAACATCTCATCGGAGGTTCTGGCAAAGATGCTTTCTATGATTTGATACCTACTGCCGAAGGCGGTTATCTCCTTACGGGACAAAGCACTTCCTTTAGCAAATCTTCAGACCTTTGGATGGTTAAACTAGATGCCCGTTTACGCCAAACTTGGCAGAAGCGGACCCTAGGCGAAAGCGATGATTATGGCCGCGCAGTAATGCAGGTTGCAGATGGCGGATATCTTGTGAGTGGTGGTACCAAAAGCTATAGTCGCGGTGGTAGTGATATGTGGGTATTGAAGACCGACAATCG
>JBGCFA010000172.1:0-7218 GCA_045106675.1 Bacteroidia bacterium | reverse complement strand
TCTTGCTTCATGGCAAAATCATCATTTGCACCGATCTCGGTAAAGGGGGTGAAGAATCGTTCTATACCGCTGGTCGGCAAGCCATCAGGATCAACTTGAGCCATGCAAAATTGGATACGCACATCAGCGCCTTTAGTGCTGTCATAATAACCAAGGTTGCGAAAGGCCTCGTTGATGTTGTCCATCTCGATGTACACGCGATTGTTGGGAATGTTTTCGGCTTGATTGAGGTGAAGGATATGCCAGATCACCGGAATGGTATATACGATGGTGTCGTCGATACGAATCCCGCTTTGTTGACGTGCCGCTAAAATTTGCTCCTTAAGCAATCTGTCTTGCTGATAGATTTGCCAATCGTAATTAGGCTTTTGGGCGCGGATTTGATTTTCGACAATCTCTGATCCGCATTCTATTTGTGCGCTAAGAGTGATCGCTCCGAAGAGCGTGCTGAGGCAAAGAAGTAGTAGAGTCTTTATTCGCATGAACATATTTTGTATCCTAACTGGTGAAAATACAAAAAGTTATGCTTGCGAAATCAATTCGGGCTTACTACTTTTGCATCCCGTGTTCACCAAAGCACTTGATTTTATCTGCCCGAGTGGTGGAATTGGTAGACACGTTGGTCTCAAAAACCAATGACGCGAGTCGTGCCGGTTCGAGTCCGGCCTCGGGTACGATGAAGAGATGCAAGCAATTGCGTCTCTTTTTTTTGTTGCTGTGGCCTGTAAGCCGCACTTGCTTAATGAGTAATCGTTAGCTTTTTATACTTATATCCACTAGTTTAAGTTAATCGTTTTTAAGGCTTATTTTCAATATGTACTATATGGGTAAAAATCCCCTATCAATCTTTTTATGTCCGTTTGACAAATAATCCTATATAACGCTAGTATGAAATCTCATTCTCCCGATTCTTCTTCTGCACATTCAAATTCCCATACTAGTAAGGCTTTTTTTGAACAAACGCCTTCCCTACCATTTTTTAAGTCCTCAAAGCCTATCCAACAACAGGCGGCAAAGTCTAGTTCGGTAGCAAATAAGAATACCCCAAAGTCAAGCCCCGGCGATAAAGGTCTGCCTCAAAATCTACAAGCAGGCGTAGAGCAGTTGTCGGGTCATTCTATGGATGATGTGAATGTTCATTATAATTCGGATCAGCCAGCTGCGCTGAACGCTCATGCCTATGCCCAAGGCAGCGAGATCCATTTAGCTCCCGGGCAAGAAGAGCATTTGCCGCATGAAGCCTGGCATGTGGTGCAACAAAAGCAGGGCCGAGTCAAACCTACCACTCAACTAAAAGGAGCGGGCGGCATAAATGATGAGCAAGGTTTGGAGCAGGAAGCTGATTTGATGGGCAGCAAAGCTTTGCAAATGAAAACTGAAGGCGATACTCCTTTTTTTCGAAAGGCTGTAAAATCAGGAGTAGGGGGAGAGACGATTCAGCGACGACGAGTAGTGCCAGATGAGGAGTGGGAAGCATTTAAATTGGCTAAATCAACTATGAAAATCTTCCCCAATAAAGAGGAAACTAGTATTGGTGATCTATCCTTAGAGCAAGCGTACATTGCATACGATACTTATAAAACTAAAGGAGAGCGATTCAAAGAGGGGAAAAATGGGCCAGGAGGACGGAATACTGAGGATATGGGCTTTAGTAAAGACAAGCTAATCAAGAAGGAAAAAATTGACAACTACCTATTTATCGGGCTTTTGGAAGGTGATACAGTCACCTTACTGGCGACGAGAGGAATTGGCAGAAGGGGAAAAGATGGAAAAGGCATGGCTCCTATAGATTGGACTGCAAAAGAGATAAAAGCAGCAGCAGAAACAGTACAAGATAATGATGCTGATTATCGAGTTGAGTATCAAAATGAGTATTCACTAAAAGATGGCACCCTTACCGCTTCGTATAATTTCGGTGATAGCGATGAAGAACGATATGGTCCATTCAAACCAGAAGATTATTACATTAATTTTGCAGGAGAAGGGAATTTTGTTGACGTCGAGGATGAAAGCGATTCTAATGAAGGGGGGGAATCCGAGCACAGTGTAGAAAGAGTTAACCGTGAAATTGGCAATGGAAAAAGGTTGAGCAATTCTGAAATACTCTTCTACCAAATGAAAATGGCTCAATCCCTCGCCGGAAAAAACACTAAAGGATTTACTCCACCTGCTATTATTCACCGAGAAAATATTGTCAATGACGATACGCTATTTGTAATGCTCATGTCCGAAGGCGCTTCCTTTGAAAAAGGTTGGAAGTGGCTCAAAGGAGGAGGAGTCAGCAAAAATCCAGAGGATGATTACTTCGCGGCATTAGGCACCCCCAACGGACAATCAGCAGGTTATATCGCTCAACAGCATTCTGGACCAGATGGAAACCCTACTGATTACATTGACCAAATAGAACGTCAGGAAAAACATCTCAAAATCTCTATCAAAGGTGTCCAACTAAATCCTGATTGATCCTCTAGCTAGATCCCCAATCCCTCTTCAAATAACTGCTACATAGTACTCGATTTTGTCCAAGAGACGCTCGACTATGATTTTGTGGTCCAAGGGCTTGAGCTTATCTATCAGGGGGCTCATGATCTCGTCATGTGAAAAAATAATCCTTCAGCACGATAGAGCTGCCCCAAAAAACTCAAAATATAGCCGACAACATTTCCTATTTTCACCCCATGCCAGCCCAAAACATCTCCGAAGTCGTCCTCCAAATGGACGAAATCATGGCCGAAGGTTCTCGTCAGGGCAATGCGATGGGATATTTTGCGGGTATGTATCGACTCGTAACCCTGACGGTCAAGGAAGCTGCCGAGGCCCGCAAGTTTGAGGACAACGAACGTATGCAGGCACTAGTGGTAGATTTTGCTAATCGCTATTTAGCGGCATATCACGCTTATCAGGCGGGAGAGCCCCTGAGTCGTTGTTGGGAGGAGGCATTTGTCTTAGCGGCCTCGCCGAACGCTTTGATCCTTCAGCATCTATTCCTGGGGATGAATGCCCATATCCATCTAGATTTAGGTTTCTCTGCGGCCAAAATTTGTCCAGGAGAACGTATTGAAGAGTTAAAGCACGATTTCCTTACCATTAATATCACGCTCGCCAATCTCATCAATGAGGTGCAAAATCGATTGGAAGCTGTTTCGCCCTTGATGAAATGGGCTGATCGATTAGGAGGCAAATGGGATGAGAAATTGGCGGGTTTTAGTCTGGTCAAAGCGCGAGATAAGGCTTGGGATGTAGCCGTAAAAGCCGCTAGCCTTGAAGGTTCTGAACGGGATGCTTTCGAAATCATCACGGATAAAAGGGCCGCACGCATCGCAAGATTGATCAGTGTTCCCGGAGGGATGAGACTCAATCTCTGGCTGCAGTTGATGAGACTATTTGAAAGCCAGGACTGCGCCAAAGTGACAGCAGCTCTGTGGCAGCAGGGCTGGCAAAAGATCGGAAATCTATAAAGTGTGCCGTATCAGGCGTATCGTTCTGCGAAGCAGCCTCGGAAAAGAAGACCTCAAGTATGAAAGCTCATACTTAGTTGGAGGATTATGGCGATTTTGTTTGTAACAAGGCCCCAATTAATATTGCTTTAATACCAGCCATCAAGAAAATTCACTAGTTTCCGCAATGGCAAAATTCAATTCGAGCGATAGTCCTCTCTGGGTACAGAAAAGGGTGATAGCGTTCGCCAATGGCGCAAAAAAAGCCTCCGATATCGTCGAAGGTATAAAGGACTCTCCCAACAATGGACAGGGATATGGGATAGGCGAAGCTGTCGCCAATCACATCCTCGAAAAACGTAATGCTTTGCCCGCTAGGCGTTTCCGTACGATAGAACAATTTTCGGACATTGAGGGCCTTGGAGAAGATAACTTTGATGATCTTCTGAATTCATTCAATGTACTTTCAGCGGATGCTTGCCGTAATCAGATGTTTGCTGATAAGTTTCTCCTTGATAATTGGGAGTTTGAGCATCATACTATTCAACTGCCAGATGCTAATGATTTCCGTCAAATTGTGGGTAGCACTGAGAGCCTACGACATTTTGTGGCGGAACAAATAAATACCTTAGTTCTACAAGCACATAAAAACCCAAGGCTTGCCAAGCTTGCTGCCCAAAGCATCAATACGGCTTATGTCGAACACCATCCCGAAAGCCATATCGGAAGTTATGCATGGGCATTGTGGTTTTTTCAATTTGATGCCGATAATTGGTTCTCATTTGAAAATATGCGCGCTCGGCTCGAAAGCTATCTTAGCACTTTCTATTATGCTTCTGAAGAGATATCGCTTTACCTTTTCAAAGGATTTGAAAACAATGGTACCCTCACCGAGGGGATTGGTGCATTAGACCTGCCTGTAACAGTCTCATATGCAGAGCAAACGATCTCAATTTGGTGGGCTACACTATCCGATTAGAGTAGCTTCTATTTGCTGTTTTAAGTCTTTTGGGTTAAAGGGTTTTGCTATAAAACCTTGTATTCCGGCTGCTTGAGCTTTTTTGCGCGACTGTTGATTGACAGAGGCCGATAGTGCTATGATCGGGATGGCACGAACTTCCGCTCTCTCATGTTTGCCCAGCATCGAAGCCGCTTCATAGCCATCCATTATAGGCATCTGCAAGTCCATTAAGATCAAATCAAATGCTTGTATATCAACCTTCTCTAGTGCTTCTGCACCGTTTTTTGCTAGTTCGACTTGCACACCCCACTGCTGCAAAAAGCGAATGGCGACTTTTTGATTGATCTCGTTGTCTTCGACCAAAAGGATACGTTTATTGATTAGGGAAGTGTTACGATTCTGTTTTTCTAAGGCACTTAGACCTAACCATAGGTCAAAGCTAAAGTTGGCGCCTTGACCTTCGACACTCTGCAACTGAATTTGACTGCCGAGTAATTCCAATAATTTAGCTACAATCGCTAGACCCAATCCACCTCCTGCATGTGCCTTGGTTTGGTGAAAATTATCACCTTTTGGTCCTGAAAATAGATTCTTTTGTTCCCCAAGGGGAATCCCCGGTCCACTATCCTCAATGCTAAAGTTTATCAGGGCTTGATACTGGGTTTGAGTTTTGAGCTGTATCTTAAATGTTAGGCTTCCTTCTTCGGTAAACTTAGCTGCATTATGGAGTAAATTGGCTAAAATTTGTTTTAGTCTTGGTCCACAACCGTAAAGTTCATAAGGGAGATTTTTGTCATATTCGAGGACTACACCCAGATCCTTTTGTTTAGATAGCGGCAATATTAAATCCATCAATTGATCTACCATTTGTTGCAAAACAAATGGGGCTTGTTCTAGCGATATTTCAGCCGCTTCGATTTGGCTATAATCCAATATGTTATTGACCAGACCCACTAAATTCGTAGAGGCAATGTGCATGGAATTTAGCATCTGACTTTGCTCTTTTTCATCTTTAGACTCTTGCAGTAGATTGCTCAAACCGAGTATCGCATGGAGAGGAGTACGGATATCGTGCTGCACCATTGAAAGCAAATTAGACTTTTGCCAATTCGCCTTTTCGGCTTGTCGTTTGGCAAAAAAGAGAACATTTTTTTGATCTTCTAAAGCGGCGGTTCGCTTCAGTACTTTTGCTTCGAAATGTGCTTTGAGTTCTTCTTCAAAATCATGTTTGAGTTTAAGTTCTTGTAATAAGCGCTGTTTGGCTTTTTCTTTTTCATCCGCTATTTGCATCTGGCGATATCCTAGTGCGATTGCAAAAAATATGATTTGTAACAAGATTGCTCCTTGCGTTAAGATTCCTGCCATCGTTTCTTCAAAATAAAATAGCACTGAAGCAAAACTAGCCAAGACACAAAGGATGAGCGTTCCTGCAAGGAAAATCCGAACATCTAAGCCCCCTCTTTTATAGTAAGGCTTGAAAAAGAAATAGAAGAAAAACGAATTGAGTAATACAAAAACGCTGGCGATTCTGAAACCCCACTTTGCATAGACTTGGCTGTATATCAATAACAAGCTTAGGACAAATAAAAAGATGCTGATCAGGCTAAATGTTTTCAGTCCTTGCCACTGCGTGGAACGCTTTGCTTGCTCATCTATCCAATAGAAATTAGCCCATATCAAAGCACTTGGAATTAATATGGGCAATGCTGCCAAGCCTAAATCAATTAGTGGACTTTCAGCAAAAAACCATTCTTTGCTGAGGCCATGAAAGTATAAAAAGTAGAGACTCTGTAATAAGATATATAATGAGAAATTGGCGTAGGCCTTTTGATGATTGACCAAAAATAATAGGAAATGATACAGCAATAATATCCCCAGTGCACCTTGTAAAAGGGATTGAGTCAGATTCCTCCTATTTATTTGTGCCCCATAATGATCAAAGGCTATGAGTTTGAAATCAAAAGGGGCAGTCATTTGAAAGTCATGATAAGACTTGAAATATATCTGCTTTGATTGACCTGGCTCCAATTGAATGTGTATCCTAGCTTCCCAGCTTCTTCCTTCCAGCAATTGCTCTTCGGATTGCTTGACTAATTGACCACTTTTGCCTCGATACAGAACTTGATCTCCGGAGCTTATCATAAGCTCTAAGCGGCTTTCGTTTCGCTCAACCAGCACCCAATTGATAGGATCATCGCCATCATTGTGAAGCTTCAGTACAGCCCAATGGGTTCTAGCAGGATCAAACTCAGTTTTTGCTTCCTCATATGATAAGAAATGCTCCTCTAAGCCTCGTATATCAGCAAATGACTTCTCTTTTCCGACATTGGCAAAAACCCACAAGTGTTTGTGCAGTTTCTCTACTGAGATGATTTGCTTTGAGTGGAGTCGAAGAGTTGGGATAGAAAAACATAGTTGTAAAGGAGCTAAGGCTAATAATAAGCCCAATGAGATCTTTTTGAAGTCAGGGAATAGACGGCGTTTCACCTTTCAAACTTATTTCTGATATGTAGCCTTTCCTAAATCCAATAGCGCTATTTCTAACATATGATAGAAATCATATTTCCTGAAAAAAATCAAACAAAATGCCGCGTTTGTTATTTCTTTGTGTTGGATGGATAAAAAACAAAAGAAGGCAATCATTATCGGTGCGGGCATCGGTGGAATCGCAACGGCGATTAGATTACAACTACAAGGTTGGGATACACATTTATTTGAGGCTAATGATTATCCCGGAGGCAAACTTTCGGAGATTCGCTTTGATGGTTATCGCTTTGACGCTGGTCCATCCTTATTTACCCTGCCCCAATTAGTCGAAGA
>JBGCFA010000171.1:0-14018 GCA_045106675.1 Bacteroidia bacterium | reverse complement strand
CAATTCGTCGAAATATTATAATCAGACTAACTACCTCTTAACCAAATAATCTATCAAAAACTGTTACAAATGATGAAAGGACACTACTTACTACTAGTGATTCTGCTATTTACACAAGCAGCATCCGCGCAAGTCTATCTTGACCAATTTGACAATGATGATCCGGCCTTTACTGGCGGAGCAGGGAGTTATACGTTCGGCGAAGCCAATGATGAATGGACCATTACGGCCAATAATCCCGGCGCATATGATGTTTTCACCTACGATACGCACGATCCCGCTACTGGAATGGCTATCAAGGTGGATGCCAGTGGCAACAACAAAGTCTATGTGAGAGCTAAAGCTAGCGCGGTAGGTACACAGCTGCGCATGGATGTACAAGATTCACTTGGCTACCTCACTTCCCTACCCGGTCTCACCAAAACTCTAAGTACAACCTATCAAGTGCTTGAGTTTGATTTTACGGGTGTCTATATAGATGGAGGTTATGGAGGCACGCCTTGCGCAACGGGTCCATGTCCAGTTGATAGTTCTGTGATTAGCCGCTTGGTATTTTATACTGATCCGGGTGTCGGCGGATTTACGGGTAGTGTCGTCATAGACTACATTGCTTTTGGTGCTGAGCCTTCATTGATCCCGATGTCAGATGTCTTCCAGGATCACTTTGAGACAGATAGCTCTATCAATTCTTTTTCGACTGTCTCTGCGGGTTATAGCCTCAACCTCAATACTGATAGCTCGACTATCACGATCAGCGGTGATGGCAGCATGGGTCCCTACGATCCATTATCCTATATTTTCCGCAATAGCAATTTGGACACGATTGACATCGACGTTACGGCTAACAACAAAATGTATGTCAAAGTAAAATCAACTGTGCCCAATACGGCTTTTCGGATGGACCTTCAAGATATAAACGGTTTTATCACCACTCAAGGCTCTATCACCAAGATTGTAGGCACAGATTATACCGTTTTAGAGTATGATTTCACAGGCACCTTTTTAGACTTAGGTTATGGTGGTACTCCCTGTACTCCTCAAACAGCGCCTTGTCCAGTGGATGGTAGTCGCATTGGTAATATTACGATTTTCATCGAGCCGGGAACGGGTATGTTCTTAGGAGATATAACTATAGATTATATTTCATTTGGAGTGCCTTTGGAAGCAGCAGGCCCAGAAGCAATTTTGCAATATGAAGATCATTTTGGCAATGAAACGCTAGAATATGTAGGCGATCCAGCAGGAGGTTTGGTTTCGACCGAAACAGGAAGTGATTGGATCATTAGTGGTGATGGTTCTGGAGGAGCGTACACCGCGGTATCCTATATTCTGCATGACAAAGTCACAGGAGAGCAAGTATTTCTAGATATGGCTCCTTCTTTGGACAAACTATTTATCCGAGCCAGAGTGGATAGCGTTACGGGCACCGTGCCTTTGCGGATTGACATACTGGATACAGCCGGCTACGTAACATCCATTGCAGCCCTCACGAAAGTCATCACTGATGAATATGTAACCTATGAATACAATTTTAGCGGCAACTATTTTGATGGCGGATTTGGTGGTTCTCCTTGTATGACGGGTCCTTGTGCTGTCGATCCAACGGCGATTACACAGATATTGGTTTATCCAGATCCAGCTCAAGGGGCGTTTAATGGCGAAGTCTATATTGATTTTGTTTCTATAGGCAAGCCCGCTGGTCCTGATGCAGGTCCCAAAGGTGTCATCAACTATAGTGATCAAATGGATGACAATACTTCGCTATTTTTAGCTGACAATACCGGCCTTGTAACGAGTGTCAGCAATGACGAATTGACCATCACAGGGGACGGCACCTCTGGACAATACGCACCCATAGTTTACAGCACTCACAATATGGCCGGAGAGCTAATTTTAGTAGATGCTTTGGGTAGTAACAATAAATTATTTGTACGAGCTAAGGCAAGTGTGGACTCTAGCGTTCTACGAGTAGACTTCCAAGACAATGCCGGATTCTTAACCAATCTTAGCCCCCCTTCAGTAACCCTAGGAACTGATTATGCGATCTATGAACTTGATTACACCAATTCGTATGAAGATGGTGCTTACGGTGGTTCACCTTGTGCAACAGCTCCATGTCCTGTAGATGCAGAGCGTATTGAAAACATACAGTTTTTCATCAATCCGGGTGTTGGCGCTTATGCGGGTACGCTTACGATAGACTGGCTAGCTTTTGGCGCTACCTTGACGGGTTTAGAGGCTCCAGCCTTGCTGAACGCTTTTGTCGCTTATCCTAATCCGGTGAGTAGTCAGCTTAAGGTCGAATTTGACCTTATTAAACTGGCAGAAGTCGAATTAAAAGTATTTAATAGTATGGGTAGCCTTGTCAGACTAGAAGATGCTGGTCTTCAAGCTCCTGGCAATCATCAACTTAGTACTGATATGAACGGCCTAGCAGCTGGTATGTATTTAGTCCAGTTGAGCGTCGATGGTGTTCAAGCGGGTACTTTACGCATTGTTAAGCAATAATCAATCAGGGCAGACGCTTAGGGTAATACTCTGGGCGTCTGTCTATTTCATTTATTCAGCGAGTTTACCTTATGAAAAAAATTGCCTTCCTCATACTTGCCTTAGGCTTATGCAGTAGCCTAGCAGCACAGGACACTTACCATACACAGCTACAAGATAGCCTTCAAATAAATAACTCATTGCCCGCGGGCAATTGGCTTTTCTATGACAATGAAGCCAATATCATGAGTAATGCTGGAGCCTATGGAACGAGTAGTAGTAGCGTACAAACTGCCACAGGACAAATGTTCTCCCAACAAATCGAGCATGTGATGGCTAATGCAGGCAATGCTCCCTGGGATGCAGGTTGGAATATCCGTAATACTAGTGCAGTTCAAGCCGGGGATGTGCTATTAGCGGTTTTTTATATCCGTTCAGTAGGCGGCGAAGGTAAGGTTAATTTTTTCGTAGAAAACACTACCACTTATGCCAAAGAGGTGATCCTGACCTTACCAGTGGGGACCGATTGGAGACGCTATTATATCCCGTTTACCTCTGGTGCTAACTATGCTCCCAATAATTTGGGCGTTGGATTACATCTTGCTTTTCAAGCGCAAACCATTCAAATAGGAGGTTTTACCGCTTTGAATTATGCCAATACGACTAGCGAAGCTAGCCTACCTAATGAAATCAACAATCAATTTTATGGTGGTTGGGAAGCTAATGCACCTTGGAGAGCTGAAGCAGCGACACGGATTGATTCGTTACGCAAGGCGGATCTCCTCATCACCATCAAAGACAACAATGGTGATCCCCTTCCGAATGCAGCCGTAGAAGTCAAAATGTTGAAACATGATTTCGCGTTCGGCAGTGCCGTCACCGCAGACAAACTGCCTGGTAGTAATCGAGAAAATATCATCTACTACAACAAAATCATTGACCTAGATGGCGAAGGGCATGGTTTCAATTGGGTAGTATTTGAAAATGATATGAAATGGAACGCTTGGGAAGACGAATGGTTTGTCAATAAGACTGAACTCGTAAATAGCGTGAGTTGGCTTCGCAGCAACGACATTTCTATCAGAGGGCATGTTCTCCTTTGGCCAGGCAACAATAATATGCCTAGTGATATTTATTCCAATCTGGGGGATCTTCCTTATATCGATAACCGTATTGACCAGCATTTCAATACCATATTGAACTATCCTGGCTTAGCAGGTGAAATTTCAGAATGGGACGTGATCAATGAAACGATAACGAACACCACTTTGGAAAATGCTTTCGCTGGCAATCCGGGCTACACTAGCGGTCGTGAGTATTATGGCGAGGTATTTCAGAAGGCGCATGATGAGGATAGTACAATCGGACTTTGGCTCAATGACTATGTTACGCTATCGGTAGGCAATGAAGCAGGTTCAGCTCAATATGAAGAACTAAAACGCAACCTGGGTGAGATTGTCAATTCTGGTGCTCCAATTGATGGCATTGGATTTCAAGGTCATATCGGTGGCTTTCCGAATGGTATTCCGTCTGTATTAGCTACTTATGACGACTTTTACAATGCCTACGGCCTCAAAGCAAAGGTTACTGAATTTGATCTTCCTCCTATTGTCAATGAAGAACTGGGAGCTGACTATTTGCGAGACTTTATGACCGCGACTTTTAGTCATCCTAGTATGAATGGATTCTTGTTTTGGAATTTTTGGGATGGTTCAACCTGGCAAAATCCAGGTGCTAATTTATTTAGACAGGATTGGTCTCTAAGTGAGCCAGGACAAGCCTTTATTGATGTGGTTTTTGATGAATGGTGGACCGAAGAGACTGCTATGACACAAGCGGATGGTACTGCCACAGTGAAAGGTTTTAAAGGACAATACGAGATTTATTATGTCTGTGATGGACAAACTATCCGTGATACCCTCAACTTGATAGAAGCTCAGACCTATGAAATAGTATGTAATAATGTGAGCACAAGTTTGACCACTATTGCTAAAGCTGATATACAAGTCTATCCTAATCCTTCTAATGGAAAAATCACAATCAACAGCACTCAACTGCAAAATGCAGACATTCGTATTTATGACCTACATGGGAGAGAAGTACGGTTTTTCGAACAAAAAAATATTCCTGTCCAATTAGACCTTGAACTACCTAAAGGAGTCTATTTCATAGAACTCCGCCAGCAGGAAAAACGAGGAACCTATAAGCTAGTCATCCAATAAAAACGAAAGAAAAGAAGCTTTTTCGCAACTTTTTATCAGATAAGCCCCACTATCTATTTCTAGGTAGTGGGGCTTATGCTGTGGTAAAAATCATGTAATACGCAGTTGGCTAAACAATCGTTTAATTTTATTTTTTGGATTATTATTGTAGTGTAATTGTCACCACATAATCCATCCACTTGACGTGAGATTTACTATTCCAACTTATTTCCCAACTATCCTACTACGCTTCGTCATCCTTGCATTCTTCGGCATTGCAGCTTCTCGCTTGCCAGCCCAAACTCTTGATGATGTATTTACAAGCTTTACGACTCCCAGTGAAATTACAGTTTTTGATGATGCCAAAACTTTCACTGTAGAGTATGTCAATAGCAGCATCACTCCTTTAAGTGGCCAAAGTATCATCATAGGTTTACCTGACGGTATAAACTATGAAGCCGGTAGCCTGACCAATATCTCTGGCCATAACGTACAAGAGGTCAATGTGAGCAATGATGCTAGCCTATCGTTCTCCGCAGGAGAGCTGCCAGTAGGAGCCACACTAAGTTTTAGTATAAAATATAAGGCTGACCTAGACGGACGGACTTATATGCTCAACGGTAATACCCCGCGTAATACCTTTGACCTTACTACAAATGAAGGAACCTTGTCTGATCAATCACAAGCATATAACATTTTATATGCTTCGTTGAGTATTACAAGCATCAGTCCCACTACCACTACGGTCAATCCGGGACAAAGTACGACGCGAACCATATCAGTCGTAAATGGCGGTTACGGTCGCTTAAGTGATTTGTACTTGCTTGATGTTTATGCCAGCGGTATGACTCTCAACTCTATTGACGTGGGTACGCTTAGCGCAACGGCAGATACGCTCTTTTTGTCAGGAAGTGATTTCAGTGGGATTGGTAATGGTGATAATTATTTTGATTCATTTGAATCTATAGATATAGTTGAAACAGTAACCGCTTCAGGTTGTACTGATATGACAGTCATGAGTACTGTCGATATTTATTGGTCAGAAGGCGCTCAAGTACAAAACGATGATCAAAGTTTTGTATATCTCGATATTGATATTGTCAATCCTAATCTCAATGTCTCTACTACAGATTCACTCAATACTTGTTATGCATCGGGAGAAGCCAGCCAACAGACTATCACTCTGACTAATAACGGAGATGGTACCGCTAAAAATCTAATAGTCGATCTTTTCAAATCTTCGGGCGGTGGCCTTGATGAAGATTTATTCTCTCGTATAGATGTTAGTAGTATTACTTATCAAATCGGAGAAAACGGCACACCTATCTCCATTACGCCTTCAAGCACCACTGCTACCCGTAGCGATGGTGATTATAGTTGTTTAGGAGTCAGTCCAATAGGCAGTGTAGAATTAACGCTACCAGATTTAGATGCAGGAAGCGAATATGTGATCAAATTTGATATGTATCATTGCTGTGTTGACGCATGTGCAGCCAATGGCATTGCGGGTTGGGGGTATACGCTCAACTATGACAATAGCTGTGCGAACAATCCTCAAAGCAGCGACGGCACGCCTCAAGCATCGATGAGCGCTGGAATCAATATCTTTTCGGAAACACCAGCCGATATGTTTGATGGTCAAAAGGAAGATTTTACTTATACATTGACTGATCACGTTAACAGCTATCCATTGGGAGAAGGTGCTTACTATCAAGTTAGCTTCACGATCCCAGTAGGACTGGCTTGGAGTGGTGATTCAGCGGATATCAAGTGGCATTCTGGCAAAAACGACTGGGAGTTACTCGGACTAGATTACAATAATGGCACTAAGGTTTTAGTAGCTCAATATTTATTAGAAGCTCCTTTTACTTTAGATCAATCAGAAATCATTTTAGCCCTGAGCGGCGATTGCAGCGAAGCTGGAGCAACTACTGGAGCAATATCCTTGGAACTAGATATTGAATTTGTAGCAGATACGAGTTGTGCTACTGTTTGTAGCATGCCCTTGCTTTGCGATGAAATCATATCAACCAACCTACACTGTCCCGGTGATTGTGATCAGGGCATGAGATTTACCTATTTTGAGGTAGCCCGTACGAACTTTGGTTCTCCAGACAATGACCAAAATGGTCTAGCAGATGCTTCGGGTAGCCTTGATATGGATAATGTCCGTGAAAATAGAGTAATGGTAGGAGATACCTTTCGCACAACTTTCCATGGTATAGTAAAGACTTCTGGATCATATCCGTCATGGTCATATGGCTATGCGCGCAGTGATGTAGAAAAAGGTAGCTATCTAAGTTCAGTTGGTGCTAGCATCAAAATATACGATGCCTCATCAGGAGCCTATCTCACTTGTGATGATGTCGCTGTTAGCAGTAGCCTTAGTGGTGATGATCAAGTATTTGACTATGACTTTAGCATCGGTACTCTGACCAGTTCATGCGGTAGTTTGAGTAGCTATAGTTATAGTGATGGGGACTCAGTTTGGTTATACACCGACTACTCGGTAACGACAAATCCTGGAGGCTTTGTGCGTGAAAACACTATCGAAAATGATTTCTATCTCAGCGATATCGCCAATCCATCGAGCAACAGCAATAAATTTCAGTGTGGATACTTCGATGGTCGCTATACCTTGATTGGTTATTATTATGCGGTCTCATCTGAAGATTATGTAACCATCGACGATTGCGAAAAGGTCATCTCGCAAAGCTACTATATGAGTATCGGTAACTGCTGCGATAATTATGCGGGCGGCGATCTATTTCCATATGAATACCGCAATTGGAGCACAATGGAAAGAGCGAAAGTATTAATCCCAGCGGATTATGACGTAATCGAAATCGTATTTGAACAAAAGCGTACCAAGTTTGTCAACGGCACTAGCACTGAAAGTGTAATCATTCCCGCTGCAGACTTTAGTTGGAACGACACCTTATTTTTCGATTTAAGTCAATATTATACCACCGAAGGTGGAACAATCAATCCAAGTGATGATGGCTTTCAAGGAGAACTTAAAATCAAGATTGCGCCTACTTGTGATGTACCCACCGGAGTCTATCAAGACATGCCATGGGCCTTCACGTTCTTGGAACAAGACATCTTATCAGGCAGCGAAACAAATTGGTATAATGTTGATCCCGATCATGTGAAATTTCAGCCTCCAAGTTTGAAGATTTCTTCTCCTGCCAAAAAACTAGATGGCATCATGAGGACGGTAACTTGGACCCTAAGGGTAAGAAATACCAGTTCAACTGCTGGTATGCGCAATGCATGGTTACACCTAGTCGAACCGGGAGCTGATCTTCAAATCCTTTCCGTAGTTGATCAAAATACCGGAGACACTTTGAGTCTGACAAGTGATATTTATCAAATTGGAGCTGTAAGCACCAGTACAACACGTAAGTTTTTGGTTACAGCTGCATATACGCAGTGTTCGCCCCAAGACTTGCACGTAGATGCGGGTTATGAATGTGCCGGTTATCCAACCCAATTTGCTGCCTTCGCTTGTCCTTATAGCTCTTATACATTGAGTGTAGAGCCTGAAGAGTCTGAAATGCAAATGCGTATCAACGGATCTACTATTGGAGACAATTGTGATGGTCAGGTAAAAGTGAATCTTGAGATTTTGAGTGCTAAAAAAGCACATGTAGATAGTGTTTATGTGGTCTTTACTTTACCCTCTACGGGAACGATTACTCCTGCAAGTGGCGAACTCACCTTCAAATACCCACTTAGTGCTAATTCGACGACTCTAAGTGATCCAGCAGGCAATCAATTTACCATCAAGAGTTGGGAGCAAAATGCAACCCTCGCTGATTATGGTTTAGAAGGAATCCTAGATGTCAATATGAATCGTATTCAGATTGAAGCCATATTTGATCTAGGCTCAAGCTATCAGCCGGGTGAAAGTATCATGGTTAGTGCTTATGCACAACGCCCATGTGGAGATGTTTTACCAACGATCAACCTCATCTACGACCCGAGCGTAAAGTTCTCCAGAGGAGTAAATACTGGACTCGAAAGTGATCTTGGCAATAGCTGGGGAGCAAGTTGGGCCGACTTTGATGGCGATGGTGATGAAGACCTTTTAGTACCGGAGTACAATCATTGGGATGCGAGTCATCTATACCGAAACAATGGCGATGGTACTTTCACTTCCGTTTCAGGAGGCGCTTTGACCACAGAGACAGGTTCTAATGTAGGATCGTCTTGGGCTGACTATGACAATGATGGCGACCTTGATGTGTTCATGGCTAACAACGTTCGCGCTTCAAACCGTATCTACCGTAATGACGGAACGGGCAACTTTGACGTTCCTGATGTAGGAGAACTCAACGACTATAACGGCTATTGCCACTCTCCTACTTGGGTAGATTATGACAATGACGGACATCTTGATGTGTTTGTCGCGGAATATATGCCAACTCGTTTCAATCAGCTTTATCAAAACGCTGGTAATGGTACATTCTCTGCAGCAGAAGGCAATCCAATTATCCTTGAAGCAACTTTCTCTATGGGCGGTGCTTGGGGCGACTATGACAATGATGGCTTGGTAGATGTATTTATCGCCAACTGCTGGGAAAACAATAATAGCCTTTATCACAATGATGGCAATGGTCGCTTTACCGCAGTTACGACTGGACCGGTAGTAAGTGATGGTGGAAATTCATTGGGTGCTAACTGGGCCGATTTTGACAATGATGGCGATCTTGATCTATATGTAACCAACGCTTCTAACCAGGCGAACTTCTTCTACGAAAACGATGGGGACGGTACATTCACCAAAAACACGACTTCATTGATTGCAACTGAAGCAGGCCACTCCTTTGGTAGTAGCTGGTTTGATGTTGACAATGATGGTGATTTGGATGTCTATGTAGTCAATGACAATGGCAACCCCAACCGCCTCTATATGAACAATGGTGGTGGCAACTTCACCGCACCTACAGATATTTATCCAAACGAAGACACTGAAAACTCTGCCGCAATCGCGGTTGCAGATTATGACAATGATGGAGACATGGACATGTTTGTAGCGAACAACGGAAATACTCCTAATACGCTATATATTAACGATAAAGGTAATTGTAACGCTTGGAAGTGTTTCACCCTAGAAGGGACCGTTTCTAACCGTAGTGCCATCGGTGCCAAGGTCCACGTCAAAGCCAATATCTACGGTCAAGACGTATGGCAGATGCGTGAAATCATGAGTCAAACTGGTGGTATCAGTTCTCAAAATACACTGAAGACTTATTTCGGTTTAGGAGACGCTACTCAGATCGACTCTGTGATCATCGAATGGCCCTCTGGCTACCGTGAGTATATGAACAATCTTTCAACCAATGGTTGTTTGAGCGTAACAGAGAATCTTGTCAGTAAAATCAGCGGAACAATCTTCGTTGACGAAAACGGAGACTGTACGTTAAACGCAGGTGAAAAAGGAATACCAAATGTCCAGTTGACAATCAGCCCGATCAATCGTCAGATTGTTACTGACAAAAATGGTTACTATGAATTTTATGCAGACACTGGTAGCTATGTCATCACTCAATTAGGTTCGGATGACTATACGCCAACCTGCTATACTTCCGTCAGCACTGATGTTGAAAAAAGCGGGGGATCCTTTGTAAATCCTCCAAGTACTGACTTTCCTAACTCGGTTAGTTGTAGTAGCAACGACCTCGGTCTAACGCTTTCATCCACCGCTTTGCGCAAGGGTTTCCGTAACTCCTATGCAATCAGCTACTTCAACGATGGTGCAGCAGCAGTATATAATTCAGAGATGGCAATCACGGTAGATCCAGAGATTATTTTCTTATCTGCAACAACGCCTTGGGACACCATCGAAGACAATGGTAGTACGCAAACCTATGTATGGAAACTTGACACAGTATTAGCATTCTCAGCACGGACGATTCTCGTAACGGACTCAGTATCAGCCTCCGCAACTGTAGGGGCATCGACCACTACGATTGGTACTTTCCGCAACCTCACAGGCGATTGCGATTTGACAGACAATACTTACAATGATCTCAATACCATCGCAGGTGCGATAGATCCTAACGATCTCAGAGTATTTCCGGAGGGCAATGTATTGCCAACAGACAGCATCACATACCGCATCCGCTTCCAAAATGTCGGTTCTGCTCCTGCTACTCATGTGATAGTACGTGATCCTCTATCACCATATTTGGATTGGTCGAGCATTGAGGTAATCTCTGCGAGCCATGACTATGAGCAATCAATCAGTGAAGATGGGCTATTAGAGTTTCGCTTCCCGTATATCATGCTAGTAGATAGCTTGCGTGATGAGCAAGGCAGTCATGGTTGGATTGATTTTAAAGTCTTACCACAAGCAAGCGTTACCGATGGCTTAACGATCACTAATCAGGTTTCGATTCAGTTTGATTTCGAAAACCCACTCACGACCAATACAGTAAAAAATGTGATCGACTTTGGAAATGCAAACATCAATCACAAAACGATCAGAGTACAGCCTAACCCAATGCATGAAAGCGCTTTGATTTATTTGAGTGAGATCGACAGCTATTTGGCTGAAGGCGATATTGTTCGCTGGGAATTGATTAGTGCCTTGGGGCAAAGACTCCAAACGGGCACTCCCTCTCAAAATTCAGTATTACTCAAAAGAGGCAACTTAACGGAGGGAATTTACTGGGTCAAAGTAGAAGCAAAGTCTGGGCGACATTATGTAAGCAAGTTGATTGTCAAGTAATTTCTCGAACTAACTAAAAGGCCGGATAATGTTTTATTATCCGGCCTTTTTACATAGGTAAGGACAAGGTATTTTTTCAAGATGAAATATCCATATTAAAAATGATATTCACCCCCACATCTAAAAACTGATATGGGTAAACACCAGCAACCTTCACGCCTTCGCTTCGATCTAGCCACCAAAACAACAGTGGCTACCCGCCAAATTGCTTCTACCGTTGGCAGCATAGTGCTTTTGGCAGGAGTATTATTGACACTTAATTCTAGCGAAGCACCTCTCGAAGATGTATTTTTCAGCTTAGGCGTTAGCGCTGAGCTAACAGTTTGCGATGATCCTGGTACATTCACCATCGAGTACGTAAATGGGCAAGTCGAGCCATTAACGAGCCAAGTAATTACTCTAGCGTTCCCCGAAGGGGTAAGCTATGTACCGGCTAGCTTAAATGACACCTCCGGCTACAACATCCAAGAAAACGATATTAGTGATTTGGCCAGGCCCACCTTTACGGCCGACAATCTAGATCCGGGAGAGATGCTCAGTTTTAGCGTTCGCTTTCAAGCTAGTTCAGAATCAAGGGCTTATATGCTTGGGGGCAATACTCCACGAAATTATATCAAGATAAATGCTACCCAAGGAGCGATAGTAGATTCAACCGATGCATATAATATTTTATACCCATCCCTCTCAATCTTAAGTGTCAATCCGACCAGTCAGTTAATCCATACCGGAGATACCACGACCCGCTCTTTCAACATTACGAATGGTGGCTATGGCCGAATTTCCTCCTTTTATGTTACAGATAGCTATGGGGAAGGTATCACTTGGATCAGTAGCAATGTAGGCCAACTCAGTGCCTCAAAAGATACATTATGGTTGAGTGATGATGATTTTGCCTCCATCGGCAACGGTGATAATTATTTGGACTCATACGAATCCCTTCCCGTGGTGCAGACATTTGTCGGCTCTGGTTGTAGCGATGCTACGGTTTCCTCTGTATTGAATACTCATTGGGCCTGTGAAGGTGATTGGATAGTAGGTACCTCAACCAATGCCCATATCACGGTCAACCTCAAACTACCTAACCTTTCCCTTTCGAGTGAAGAAAGTTTGGCCTCCTGCTTTGATAGCAATACTCAAAACCTCCAATCCATCAGCCTCAATAATACGGGCCAAGGTGATGCCTTCGAAGTAGATTTGACTCTTTACAAATCTTCGGGATCAGGCTATGAAGAAAATATTTTTTCCAAGATCGATCCCAATACCATTACCTATCAATGGGGTAGCAATGGCAGTCCTCAAAGCATCAGTCCCACTCAGACTTGGACCAGTAGCAATACAGGAGACTATGCCTGCTTGGGGAGTGATCCGGTCGGTAAGTTGTTATTAGACCTGCCCAATATTCGCGCTGGGGCGGAACTCATAGTTAAGTTTTACACCGAATCATGTTGTGTCAATCTTTGCCAAAATCAACGCAATAGCGGCTGGAAGTATGAAGTCAACTATACTGACATTTGTGAGCAAAACCCTGTTAGCTCCACTAAAACGGGTCAATCTCCCTTGGACGCCCAGTTGAGCATGTTTACTGAGTCGCCTTCTGATATTAAGGACGGTCAAACCGAACGCTTTCACTATACCATCAGTAGCCATACCAATGAATTTCCCACTGGCCCCGGAGCAAGATATGAAGTGGTTTTCTCAATCCCTCAAGGTTTAGCTTGGAGTGAGGACCCCGCTGATCTGGGTTGGTTTAGTGGCCTCAATACTTGGACACCAGCGGCTGTTAGCTATGATAGTGTCGGGAGAACATTGAGTGCCGCATTTGAATTTGATGCGCCTTTTGATTTACCTAAATCAGAGCTATTCATTGATTTGACTGGAGAATGTTACTCTGGAGCCGCTAACGATCAGATAGACTTAGGACTCAGCGTTTATTTCCAAGCCGATACAAGCTGTACTACTGCTTGTAGCATGCCCATTTTGTGTGAGCAGAGTGTTTCAGTACATCTACATTGCCCAGGAGTTTGTAGTGAAGGATTGGCGTTCAAAAGCTATGAAATCAACCGCATCAACTTTGGTCAGCCAGACAATGACCAAAATGGTGTCGCAGATAATAATAGCAGCATCTCCATGACTGATGTCAAAACCAATCGGGCCATGGTAGGCGACTCTCTCAAAGGTAGTTTCTTTGGCATCGCCCACACCAGCAGTTCGTTCCCAGCATGGGGCTATGGCTACGCTAGCTCTCATATCGAGATGGGTGCAAATCTAAGTGCCTACAAAGCCAGTATTATAATCTATGATGCCTCTAATGCGAGCTATCTAAGTTGTGACAATGTTGCCTATACGGGCACCCTTGACGGGAACGATCAAATTTTCCAATATGACTTCAGCCCTGCATTATTGGGCAACTGTAATATGAGCGGATTTAGCTTTGAGGAAGGGGATTCAATTTGGCTAGATACCTACTTCAAAGTCACAGGAAATCTCGGCGCAAAAGTACAAGAGGTATCGGTAGATAATCGCCTCTATTTCAGCGATATAGTCAATCCCAGCGAAGAAAAAGATAAGTACGAATGTGATAATTACGGCGA